>RFOC01000195.1 GCA_009926815.1 Planctomycetota bacterium | reverse complement strand
GTGGCCATGGAGCGCGCGGCAGACCGTCGTCGCCGCGAGCTTGGCATCCCGGTGCCTGGCGAGGGCGAGATTCCGTTCGACGACCGACCCACCGCCGCGAGCGTTCAGCCGGCGACCCAGGCATGAGTGCGGGCGCTGGCCGTCGGACCGTTGCATTTGCAGGTGGCGGCTCGGGCGGGCACCTGAGCCCCGGGCTGGCGATCGCGGAGAGACTGCTGGAGCTGGAACCCGGGCGGAGCACCCTCTTCCTGTGCAGCGACCGGCCGGTGGATGCCCTGATGCTGGGCGAGGCGGGCGCCCGCTTCGAGCCCATGCCCGCGCGACCACCCTCGTGGCATCCGCGGAGGGCCCTGCGCTTCCTCAGGGGCTGGTTCGCCACTGGTTCGGCCACGCGGACGGCGATCCGTCGCCTGGACGTGGGCCAGGTCATCAGCCTCGGTGGCTTCGTCTCCGCGCCCGTGGTGCGCCGCGCGCGCGCCATGGGCGTGCCGGTGACCCTGATCAACCTCGATGTCACGCCGGGCCGCGCCAACCGTTCGGTGGCCCGCTGGGCGCAGCGCGTCTGGAGCGCCGTGCCTGCGCGGGGACTGCCCGGCTGGGACGGACACGTCCTGGGATTTCCGGTGCGCCGCAGCGCCATCGCGCCGGGCGATGCTGCGCAGTGCCGCGTGCAGCTGGGGCTGGAGCCCACGCGCCACACGCTGCTGGTGACGGGAGCCTCGCAGGGTGCCACGTCGCTCAACCGATTCATGCCGCACTTCGCCGAGGCCATGCCGGAACTGCTCAAGGGTTGGCAGGTGCTGCATCTGGCGGGCACGTTGCCCGAGGCGTTGCTGCAGTCCTGGCGCGACCGCTACGCCGCGGCGGGGGTGCGAGCCCTGGTGCTTCCCTTCCTGCATCGCATGGGTCTTGCCTGGGGCGCCGCGGACGTGGCCCTGTCCCGCGCCGGTGCCAACAGCGTGGCCGAGGCCGAGATCAACCGCGTTCCATGCCTCTTCGTGCCGTATCCCCACCACCGGGACCTGCACCAGCGCGAGAACGCGCGGGCCCTGGTGGAGGCGGGAGCGGCGGCCATTGCGCTGGATGCGGTGATTCCCTCGGACAACATGGCCGTGATGGGACGGCTGCTGGAGAGCCTGCTCAGCGACGGTCCCGCGCGCGACCGCATGCATGCCGCGCTGGCGGCTCGGCCTCGCGTGGACGCGGCCATGGAGATCGCCAGGCGGCTGCTGGCACCGGTGGGCTGATCGCCGGGGCGAGGCCGGCGCGTACCATCGCCATCGTGCGTCCCTCGCCGCTCAAGCCCCTGCTCGAACGCTGCGTGGAGCGGGAATCCGCCAGGCTCCAGGCGGCCGTCGCCGCCGCCGCCCGACCCGACGCGGGCGTGACGCCGCCGCTGAAGCCCGCGGTGGCGTGGATGCCCTATGGGCCCGAGTCCGCCGAAGACTGCGTGGCGATCGCGGCCGATCTGGGTTCGCCCGCCGCCGAGTACGCCGCCATCCGAAGGGGCTGCGGTCTTCTGGACGGCGTGCACCGAGGCACGCTGGTGGTGGAAGGCGCGGATCGAGCCGGCTTCCTGCAGCGGATGGTCACGCAGGACCTGAAGGCGATCGGCGCGGGAGAAGTGCGCGAGAGTTTCTGGCTCAACCGCAAGGGGCGCGTGCAGGCCGACCTGCTGATCGCGGAATTCGGCGACCGCATGCTGGTGGACCTGGACCGCTTCGCGGCCGCCGCCGTGGCGAAGGAACTGGGTGGCTTCCTCTTCTCCGAGGATTGCCGCGTGATCGACGCGACCGATGCCTGGGGACGCGTGTCCCTGCATGGAGCGGCCGCCTTGCCGCTGCTGGTGGCGTGCGGCATGGCCGCCGGATCGCTGGAGACGGACCTGGCCTGCGTGCAGGCGACGCTCCGGGGCGAGCCAGCATGGCTTGCGCGAAGGGACCAGGCCGGCGTGCCTGGGGTGGAGGTCCTGGTGCCTGCCGACCGTCTCTCCACCCTGTTCGAGGCCGTGCTCGAGGCGGGCGCCGCGCTGGGCGTGCCGGTGCGGCCCGTGGGTTGGCACGCGTGGAACGTGGCCCGCGTGGAGGCGGGAACGCCGCTGTTCCTGGTGGACTTCGGTCGTGAGGCGCTGCCCCACGAGACCGGACTGCTGACGCGGCGCGTGAGCTTCCGCAAGGGGTGCTATCTGGGCCAGGAGGTGGTGGCCCGCATGGAGAGCCTGGGCAAGCCCAAGCAGCGCCTGGTGGCGGTGCGGATCGAGGAGGACAGGCTTCCCGTCTCGGGAAGCGAGGTGACGCTGCCTTCGGGTGAGGCCGTGGGCGCCATCACCAGCAGTTCGCCGGCACCCATGCTGGGGAGCGCGTGCATTGCGCTGGCCATGGTGCGGTTCGCCGCGGGTGAGCCGGGCACTCGGCTGCGCGTGGCGGCGGAAGGGGACTGGGCCACCGCCGTGGTGCAGCCGAGGCTCCGCTTCCTGCCCGGGGGCGATCGGTGAGCGTGGAGCCCGAGTTCATCCTCTTCGGTGCCGCGGCGCTGCTCACCCTGGCCGTGCTGGCGGGCGTGATCCTGCTGCTGCGCCGCGCGTTCCGCGAGGAGCGGGAAGGCGGCGGTCGATGAGCGGGCAGGTCCGGATCACCGAGGTTGGACCGCGCGACGGCCTGCAGAACGAGAAGGCGCTCGTGCCGGTGGAGGCGAAGGTGGCCTTCGTGGATGCGCTCGTGGCGGCCGGGTGCCCCGAGGTCGAGGTCACCAGCTTCGTGAGCGCTCGCTGGGTCCCCCAGCTTGCGGATGGAGCCGAGGTCATGGCGCGCGTGCGGCGGCGAGCGGGCACGCTGCTTTCCGTGCTGGTGCCCAACGAGCGTGGCCTGGCGTCGGCGCTGGAGGCCCGCGCCGACAAGGTGGCCGTCTTCGTGAGCGCCAGCGAGGGGTTCAGCCAGCGGAACGTGAACGCCTCCATCGCCGAATGCCTGGAACGGCTTCGGCCCGTGGCCCGCTCCGCCCGGCAGGCGGGGCTGCCGGTCCGCGGCTACGTGAGTTGCGTGGTGCGATGTCCCTTCGACGGACCCGTGGAACCCTCGGCCGTGGCCGCCGTCGCCTCGGAGCTGCTGGCCATGGGCTGCACCGAGATCGACCTTGGAGACACCATTGGCGCGGCTCGCGAGGAGGACATCGAGCGCCTGCTCGAGGGGTGTGCGGGCGTGGTGGCGCCCTCGCTCGTCACCCTGCACCTGCATGACACGCAGGGCCGGGCCACGGCCTGCGCCGAGCGGGCCCTGCGCATGGGCGTGCGAAGTTTCGACGGCAGCGCGTCGGGTCTGGGCGGCTGTCCGTACGCCCCGGGGGCGCCCGGGAACCTGGCCACGGAATCGCTGCTCGCGGCGGTGGAGCGATGCGGGTTCTCGCATGGGGTGGATGCCCACGCGGTGGCCCGGGCTGGCGCGGCCATGCGTCAGACGCTCACGCGAATCCAGCGGGACTCCGCGGCGGGTTCGTGACGCCCTCGCCGCAGGGTGAGCGGGATCCAGCACGCCTCGCGGTCGCGCACCCGGACGGCGGCGGCGCGGGCCGGCGGGTTGAAGCTTCCCGTGTCCATGATCACCAGCCCGTTGCGACGGTGCACGCCGCGTCGATGCGCGTGACCGCTGACCAGCAGCCGGGCCTCGGGGCGATGCCTGCGCGTGAATGCGTGGGCAAGGTCCGGCCACCGCATCCACGTCCGCAGCACCGCCGCGATGGCCCAGGGTCGCGTCAGCATGGCGGCCGCGTGCAGCCGGCGCTCGCGGGAGGGATCGCTCCAGGCGGCCTCGGATGCGCAGGCCGCCGCCTGCATGGCGGCTCGGAGCGTGCCGCGTTCGGATTCGGGAAGCGAGGCGAGGCACGCCTGATGACGGCGCTGCGCCTCGCGGGCCCAGACCGACCAGGGCGCGATGGAGGGCAGGAAGGCGTGGCCGTGCGTGACCAGGATCCGGCCCGCGGCGAGTTCCAGGTGCATGGGCAGGGTGTCGTCGTGATCGTGGTTGCCGCTGAGGCGGCGGATGGGCAGGCCTCGACGT
>RFOC01000194.1 GCA_009926815.1 Planctomycetota bacterium | reverse complement strand
GCGGATCCGTGTTCTCCTCGATGTACAGCCGGTACATGTTCACGTAGGCGCGCTCGAACCCGAAGTCGGAGTTGGCCAGCAGCAGCGTGCCGCGTCGCTGGTTCTCGGCGTCCCGGAAGTCCAGCGCCCACTGCGTCGCCTGCTGCGGCGTGGGTGGATTGAAGCTCTCGGTGAAGCTCGCGAAGTCGCTGCTGGCGGTGTCGCATCCCGGCAGGCACGCGAGGAGAGCGAGGATGACGGGCCAGGCGAGGCGGGTCGGCATCGAACGGCGAGTATAAGTGGAGGCGATGGAACTCCGCCTCCACGCCTTCGAACTGGGTCGCTGCGCCACCAACGCCTACCTGGTCGCGCCGCCGCACGGCCAGGGGGACATGTGCTGGATCGTCGATCCGGGGGAGAACCCGGCTCCGCTGCTCGCCTTCCTTCGCGACGCTCCGCTGGAGCCGGAGGCCATCCTGTGCACCCATGCCCACGCGGACCACATCGCGGGCATCGACCAGGTCCGCTCGGAACTGGGGGACCTGCCGGTGCTGGTGCATGCCCTGGAGCGCGACTGGTTCAACGATCCGGAGCTGAACCTCTCGCTCTTCATCGGCGAGCCCATGACGGCGGCGCCGCCCACGGGTGAACTGCGTGGTGGCCAGCGCCTGCGGCTGGGTCCGACCGAATGGGAGGTGCTGCACACGCCGGGTCATTCCCCGGGTTCGGTGACCTTGCATTGCCCGGCCGCCGCCACGGCGCTCGTGGGCGACACGCTCTTCCTGGACTCGATCGGTCGGATCGACTTCCCCACCAGCGATCCCGAGGCCATGCGGAGCTCGCTCCGCGAGGTGCTCCTGCGACTGCCCGATGCCACGCGCGTCTTTCCCGGTCACGGACCGGACACGACGATCGGCCGCGAGCGAAGACGGAATCCGTTCATCGTGCGAGGCTTCTGACGCGGCGCATCAGGGCGTGGTCCGGCGGGCCTGCGCGTCGATCCACCGACCCATTCGCTCCTCCAGCACGGTCAGCGGCAGGGCACCCTCGCCCAGCACCGCGTCATGGAAGGCCCGCAGGTCGAAGCGGGCGCCCAGACGCCGCTCCGCCGCCTGTCGCAGTCCGCGGATGCAGAGTTCACCCAGCTTGTAGCCGCACGCCTGCCCGGGCCAGCCGATGTAGCGGTCCACCTCGCGCTCGATGTTCAGTTCGCTCAGGGCGGTGTTGGCCCTCATGAAGTCGATGGCGCGCTGCCGGCTCCATCCCAGCGCGTGCATCCCGGTGTCCACCACCAGGCGACAGCTTCGCCACATCTCGTAGAGCAGCCGGCCGAAGTCGTCATAGGGGTCCGCGTACAGCCCCATCTCGATGCCCAGCCGCTCCGCGTAGAGCGCCCAGCCCTCCACGAACGCGTTGAAGCCCATCTCGCGCCGCAGCGGATGCCGTTCCGGCAGTTCCTGCGCAAGCGCGACCTGCAGGTGATGCCCCGGCACCGCCTCGTGGAGCGTCAGCGGCACCATCTCGTAGCGGGGTCGCTGGTCCAGGGCGAAGGTGTTGGCGTAGAACCATCCGCAGTTGCCCGCCTTCAGGCTGCCGGGCTGGTAGTAGGCGGTCGTCTGGCTGGGAGCCATGAAGCGGGGGATCTCCCGGACGCCGTAGGTCAGTCGGGGCAGCGTGCCGAACAGGCCCGGCAGATGCGCATCGATGCGCTTGGCCAGGTCACGGTAGCCCGACATCAGGTCCTCGGGTCGCGTGAAGTAGAAGCGGGGGTCGGTGCGCAGGAACTTCACGAACGCCGCGAAGAGCGCGTCCTCGTCCAGCGATCCGCGGCTGGCGTCGCCGCGGAACCAGTCGGTCCGGCGGATGACCTGCAGCATCTCGCCGCGGATGCGCTTCACCTCGGCAAGCCCCAGGGCATGGATCTCCTCGGGGGTGCGGTCGGTCGTCGTCTGCACGCGAAGCGCATGCGCGTACCACGCCCGCCCCTCGGGCAGGTCGATGCAGGCGATCGTGTCGCGGGCGCCGGGCACGTAGGTGTCGCGAACGAAGTCTCGAAGCACCGCGAGTTCGGCCAGGATCGCGTCCGCGGCGTCGTTGCCCTCCGTCCGCAGCGCGGCCGCCTGCGCCGCGGTCAGGTCGGGATAGGTGCGCTCGAAGGGTTCGCGAAGCGGCTGCAGTCGACCCTCGATGACCGCGTTGAACTGCGGCACCACGCCGGGAAGGATGGCTCCGGGTGGCGTGACGCCCCGCCTCAGGCCTTCCTGCAGACGCTCGCGATCCTGCCGCAGTTGCTGGGGCACCAGCCGCAGGCGCGAGAGGTGGGCCCGCAGGTCGTCGGCCCGCGTGAAGGGCATCTGCTCGGTCATCTGCGGAATCTCCTGCTGCGGGCCGCCGAGCGGTCCGAGCACCAGCAGATGGCCGCCGTAGCGGTAGCCCTCGATCCCCAGTTCCAGGTCGCGCTCGATCAGCGCCGCGTCCAGTCGTCCGCGCTCATCCAGGGCCGCGTGGTCGATCGATCGAAGCTCGGCCAGCTGCCGCCTGGCCGCCTCGTTGCGGCGGTCGCATGCGGCGATCGAGCGATCCATGATGCGACCGGCGTCGGCGACACGTCCCATGCGGATCGCCTGCATGGGGTCTTCCGAGTCGTTGAAGGCCTGGATCGCGTCGAACGCCCGCTGCAGGCGGGCGGTGGCGTCGGCGTCCGGCGCGACCGGGGCCTGGGCGAGCGAGAGGGCGGCGGCGAGGATCGGAAGCGAGACCATGCCGGGACGCTACCGGATCGGGCGGCTAGGCTCGCTCCGTGCCCGGCGACATCGACATCACCCTTGGACACAGTCCCGACCCCGATGACGCCTTCATGTGGTGGCCCCTCTTCGGCATCGATGGGGCGGCCCCGGAGGTGGGCGAGGCTGGACTGCGGTTCGTGCAGGTCTGCGACGACATCGAGACGCTCAATCGCCGCTCGGGGGGTGCCGAGGCGGACCTGCTCGACATCACGGCGATGAGCTGCGCCAACCTGCCGCTCGTGGGTCATCGCTATGCGCTCACCGCGTGCGGCAGCAGCGTCGGCGATGGCTACGGCCCCAAGTTGGTCGCTCGCCAGCCCCTGTCGCCCGAGGCGCTGCGCGACGAGGGGGTGACCATCGCGGTGCCCGGGCGGCGCACCACCAGCTTCCTGGCGTTGAGCCTCATGCTCGGTCCGGGCCGATTCCGCTTCGAGGAGGTCCCGTTCGACCGGATCATGGAGGACGTGGCGTCCGGCCGGTATCCGGCGGGTGTGGTCATCCACGAGGGACAGCTGCTCTTCCAGGACCGTGGGCTTCACCTGGTGCGGGATCTGGGCGCCTGGTGGCGGGACCACTCGGGACTGCCGCTGCCTCTGGGCGTGAACGCGGTGCGGAGGGACCTGGACGCCCGGCATGGCGCCGGCACCCAGGCCCGCGTGGTGCGCCTGCTGGCCCGCAGCGTGTCGCATGCCATGCGGCATCGAGACCGGGGCGTGGCCTACGCCCTGCGGTTCGCCCGGGGTCTCCAGGCCGATCTCGCTGGCACGTTCGTGGATCTGTACGTGAACCGCTGGACGCTCGATTGCGGGCCCGCCGGCCGCCAGGCCGTCGATCGCCTGCTGGGCGAGGCCCACGCGGCGGGCCTGCTGCCCCCGGCTCCCGCGGACGTGTTCGTGGCGGGGTAGGGGTGCAGGGCCATCCGTATACTCTCGGCCCTTCATGAGCCTGCAGCCCCCCGAAACCGAGCAGGGCGGCGCCTACGCGCCGCCGTCCGTGCGCCAGTTCGGGGTCTTCCTCGACAACAAGGTGGGCAAGCTGCTCGAGTTGCTGCAGCTCTTCGATGACAAGGCGGAACTGCAGCTGGCCGCCTTCAGCGTGGTCGACTCCAGCGATCACGCGGTGGTGCGGCTGATCTTCAACAACGCCGACGCCGCTCGCGTGGCCCTTCGAAGTCACGACTACACCTTCAGCGAGACGGACCTGCTGGTGGTGGAACTCTCCGAGGGCCGTTCGCTCACCAACCTCTGCCTGCACCTGCTGGGCGCCGAGCTGAACATCCGCTTCGCGTATCCAGTCATGCTTCGCCGCGAGGAGAGCCCGACCGTGGCCATCGCGGTCGAC
>RFOC01000193.1 GCA_009926815.1 Planctomycetota bacterium | reverse complement strand
TGACCGGCACCACGGTGGGCTTCATCCTGCAGGCCTTCACCAACTCCAGCAGCATCTCGCTGTGGGCGCTGGTGTGGGTCACCGGCTACCCGTTCCTGATCAGCGGCAAGCCGCTCATCAGCCTGCCCGCCTTCATCCCGGTCATGTTCGAGCTCACCATCCTGCTGGCCGCGACCAGCTGCGTGGGCCTCATGCTGCTGCTGAATGGCCTGCCGTGGCTCTCGCACCCGCTGCTGGCGAACAAGCGGTTCCTGCGGGCCACCGACGACCGCTTCTTCATCGTGATCCAGGCGCGTGATCCGCGCTTCTTCCGCAGCCGCACGGAGGAATTCATGAAGGGCCTGGGCGCAAAGGCCGTCGAGGCGGTGGAGGCCTGACATGCCCCGTTCCTTCATCTACGTCGGCCTGATCCTGCTGCTCTGCCTGCTCGTCCCGCCGGCGGTCATCGCCCGGGTGCGGGCCACGCCCAATCCCAACCCGCCCATCCACCTGATCCAGGACATGGACTTCCAGTCCAAGTTCAAGACGCAGGCCGTGAATCCGCTCTTCGCCGATCGGCGCACCATGCGGCCGCCGGTGGAGAACGCGGTGGCCCGTGGCGAGACCTACGTGGACGCGCTCCTCTACGAGGGCGTGTCCAACGGAGGCTGGGCGACCGCGCTGCCCCCGCAGGTCCCGCTGACCCTGGCCACGCTCAAGCGAGGCCAGGAGCGCTACAACATCTACTGCTCGGTCTGCCACGGCGAGACCGGCAACGGCGACGGCCTGGTGAACGAGAAGGCCATGGAACTGGTCGCCAACACCAACGGACCGGTGAACGGGACCGTGTGGGTGCAGGCCAAGAACCTGGTCCACGACGAGACGGTCACCGTGCAGCCGGTGGGTCAGGTGTTCAGCACCATCACCCACGGCATCCGCAACATGGCCGGCTACGGCAGTCAGATCCCGGTCGAGGATCGCTGGGCGATCGCGGCCTACGTGAAGACCCTGCAGCGAAGTCAGAACGCGCGTCCCTCGGACGTGCCGGCCGGCACCACGCTGGCGGAGGCGAAGTGACATGGCGCATGCATTGAACGCGAACTCGATTCCCGCGTCGGCGATCAGCGGAGAGCGGCTGGCGCCGCGGGCCCGCGCGGTCGCGGTCGCCGGAGCGGCCCTGGTGCTCGCGGGCCTGGGGCTGGCGGGAGGCGGTGCGGGCACGAAGGCGTGGCTGCACGCGTGGCTCTTCGCCACGTCGATCTCGCTGGGGGCGCTCTTCTTCGTGATCATCCAGCACCTCACGCGCGCGGGCTGGAGCGTGGTGGTGCGGCGCATCGCGGAGGCGCTGGCCTGGAACCTGAGCTGGCTCTGGCTGGGCTTCCTGCCCATCGCCGGGCTCTGGTGGACGGGCAAGCTCGACACCCTGTTCCCGTGGGCGAACCTGGAGCACCTGCGGCAGGTCGCTCCGGACGAGGCGGCGCTGGTGGCCAAGAAGGCCGCCTACCTGAATCCCGCCTTCTTCATGATCCGGGCCGCCGTGTACCTGGTGGTCTGGGCGCTGCTGGCCCGGTTCTTCGTCGCCAACTCGGCGGCGCAGGACAGCGACCACAGCGTGGCCCGCTCGCAGACCATGTCCAAGTGGGCCGGGCCGGCCGCCATCCTCTTCGGCCTGACCACCACCTTCGCGGCCTTCGACTGGATCATGAGCCTGAACCCCGCGTGGTTCAGCACCATGTTCGGCGTCTACTTCTTCGCCGCCTGCGCCGCCGGCGGCTTCTCCGCCATCGCCTTCACGGGACTGCGGCTGCAGCAGCGGGGCCTGCTTCGCGACGTGATCACCCCCGAGCACTACCAGGACCTCGGCAAGCTGCTCTTCGGCTTCGGCGTGGTGTTCTGGGCGTACATCGCCTTCAGCCAGTACATGCTGATCTGGTACGGCAACGTGCCCGAGGAGACGACCTGGTTCCTGGCCCGGCAGGTGGGCCAGTGGCGACTGGTCAGTGCCGCGCTGCTGTTCGGCCACTTCGTCATTCCCTTCCTCTTCCTCATCAGCCGCTGGACCAAGCGGTGGCGAGGCACGCTGCTGTTCGGCGTCAGCTGGATGCTGGTCTTCCACTGGGTGGATCTGGCCTACCTGATCCATCCGGTGATCCCGCACGACATCGGCAGCTTCGCCTCCTACGACGCGCTGCAGGCCGCGTACGCCGGCGAGAAGTCCGGACTGCTGCAGCCCGGCCTGCTGGCCCTGTCGATCGGTTTCCTCTTCCTGCTGCTGGGCGGCACGCTGGCCCGGCTGGCGCGCACCGGCCTGCTCTGCAAGGGCGACCCTCGGCTGGCCGAGAGCCTGCGCTTCGAGAACATGTGATGGAGAACCCATGAGCGAGCACGCATCCGTCATCCCTGGCCAGCTCGACGACCCCGAACCGGGCAGCACCTGGTTCTTCTCGCTGGCCGGCATCGTGATCCTGGTGGCCCTGGTCGTGGCCGCGAGCGTGATGTACTTCCACGTGGAGAACCGCGAGGTGGACGAGAAGGTCGTCGATCCCGCGTACGCGAAGCTGGAGGCCACGCGCGGCAAGTGGCGCGAGCAGCTGGGCAGCTACCAGCGGTACGCGTGGACCCAGCCGGACGGCACGAGCGTGCGGAAGGTCCGCATTCCCGTGGACCGTGCCATGGAACTGGTGGCGAAGGAAGGCCTTCCCGCCTCGGCGGCCGCTCCGGCCGCGGGAGCGACCGCCAAGTGAGCCGTCCCGTCGCACGAGCGCTGGCTGCCTGCCGCATCGCCGCCCTGGCGATGATGGTGGCCGCGCCCGCCGCGGCGCAGCGATCGCTCGACGTGGGCTTCCAGCAGGCGGCCGAGAGCAGCGAGGCACCGAAGGAACTCGAGGGGCTGGCCGTGACGGACCGGCGTGGTCAGTCGCTGCCCATGCAGGCCACGCTCCGTGACGAGTCGGGACAGCCGGTCACGCTGGCCTCGCTGTTCGCCGATGGCCGTCCGCGACTGCTCCAGCTGGGCTACATGAAGTGCCCCATGCTCTGCAGCCTCGCCCTGAACGGGCTCGTCCGCGGCATGCAGGGCCTGGACTGGTCGGTGGGGGACCAGTTCGACGTGCTCTTCATCAGCATCAACCCGGCCGAGAACGCGGAACTGGCCGCCGCGAAGCGGAAGGGCTACGCCGCCGAGTACGGTCGCGCGGGCGGCGAGAAGGGGTGGCGGTTCCTGACGGGTGACGCGTCCACGGTGCGCGGCATCGCGGAGGCCGTGGGCTTCCCCTATCGGCTGATGCCCGATGGCGAGTACGCCCATCCCGCGGCGGTCTTCGCCATCACCGGTGATGGACGGCTGAGCCAGTACCTGCCCGGCGTGGCGCCGACCAGCGCCGATCTTCGCCTGGCCCTCACGGGCGCGGGGGAGGGCAGGCTGGGGTCGACCTTCGACCAGTTCGTCTTCTGGTGCCACCAGTTCGACCCCACCAAGGGCGGCTACGTGCTCTGGGCGTTCCGCGTGATGCAGGTGGGTGGCGGGCTCACGGTGGTGGCCATGGCGGCCACGCTCTTCCTGCTGCACCGCCGCGAGGCCCGCCAGCGGAGGCTTGCCCCGCCTTCCGACGGAATTCCATCCAAGGGAGTGGCCCATCCGGCCTGAGCCCCCAACGATCCACGAACCGAGATCCGAACCATGACTTCCGCCACCCTGATCGCCGCCACGCTCGCCGCCGACCCCGCCGGGTCCGTGTGGCTGCCGCCCGCCGCCAGCAACCTGGCCGGAAACGTGGACGCCATGTTCCACGCCATCAACATCATCTGCTACGTCTTCTTCTTCGGCATCTGCGCGGCGCTCGCCTACTTCGTGGTGAAGTACCGGGTCCGCAAGGGCCAGGCCTTCCGAAGCGACGGCCCGCTGCATCACCTGCCGCTGGAGACCACGTGGGCGGTGGTGCCACTGCTGATCGTCATCGTGATCTTCTACGTGGGCTTCCGCGACTTCATCCACATCAGCACGCCGCCCAAGAACGCCTACGTGGTGAAGGTGACCGCGCAGAAGTGGGCGTGGAACTTCCAGTATCCCACCGGCGCGACCAGCGACGACCTGTACGTGCCCGCCGGCAAGCCCGTGCAGCTGACCATGCGGGCC
>RFOC01000192.1 GCA_009926815.1 Planctomycetota bacterium | reverse complement strand
CCAGTCGACGAATGTCCGCTTGATGGATCGGTCCTCCAGGCTGTGGAAGGCCAGAAATGCGATCCGGGCTCCAGGTGCAAGCACCGAGGCACCACCCTGGGCCATCGAGGCGATCGATCGTCCAAAATCCGATAACAAGGTGTCGAGCGATTCGAGTTCCCGATTGACGGCGATCCTGATCGCCATGAAGGTCCGGGTCGCCGGATGCACGCGGCTGTTTCGGGCCCGTGCCCCGTATGCACGAACCACCGCTTCCGCAAGATCTCCGGTCGATCGAAGGCGACCCTCCTGCCTCCGCTCCATGATGCTCCGGGCGATCCGCCTGGCAAACGGATCCTCGCCGAGCTCGAAGATGAGATCCGCCAGCTCCCGTTCATCCACCTGTTGCAGAAGTGCCTCTGCCGTCATGGGTTGCGACATGTCCAGCCGCATGTCCAGCGGACCATTCGTGCTGAAGGCCATGCCCCGAAGCGGATCGTCCATCTGGGTGCTGGCGAATCCCAGATCGGCCAGCACGACATCCGCCCGAAGCCCATGACGACCAAGGACGGTCGCTGCCTGGCTGAAGTTGGCGTGTTCAGCGATGACCCGGGGAGGGTCCTCCATCGATCCGATGCGGTCCCGAGCGAAGGCGAGGTTGGAGGCGTCCAGATCGAGCAGAACGACGGTGCCTCGCGGCCCGACGGCCTTCGCAAGCATGGATGCGTGTCCGCCGCGACCCGCCGTGCAGTCCAGGACCACCTGCCCGGGGGCGGGATCCAGCAACTCGAGCACCGGCCGTGCCATGACCGGGACATGTCCCGGATCGGGGCTCAGGCCGGATCCCTCGGGGCCAGCGGCGTGGGGGTGCCCACGCCTGTGGCGGCTGAGGACATCGATCGGTCATCGGTCCTGGCCTGCAGCTGCCACACCGCCTGCCGTGCCACCTTGATCGCGATGGCGGAGATGAACGCGAAGAGCGCGAATGCCAGAGCCACCACCGCGAGGACGCGAGTCTGGGTGAACAGGCGGACAGCGGCCATGGCCACACCCAGCACGCCGAAGGCGGCCGCGATGCCGTACAGCGTGAGCACCGCCTTCCGCACGGTGCCCAGCGATCGCTTGAGCAGGTGATGGATGTGGTTGCTGTCGGCGCTGTGGAACGGCAGCCCCGCCAGTCTCCTTCGGATGATGGCCAGGATCGTGTCCAGGATCGGAAGGGCGAAGACGACCAGGCCCGCCAGCACCAGCTCGGTCTGCCCTCGCTCGCCGAAGCTCATGATGATGACCACGCACAGGTAGCCCATCAGCAGGCTGCCGCAGTCCCCGAGGAAGATCATCGCCGGGTTGAAGTTGTACGGCAGGAATCCAAGCGTGGCTCCCAGCAGCGCCAGACTCAGCACCACGCGTGTGCCCACCAGGCTCTGCTCGGGATCCGACACCGGCTCATGCACCGCCATGAGCAGGCTGATCGCCAGCAGGCTCAGCGCCATGATGGTGGTCGTGCCCGTCAGCAGGCCATCGAGCCCGTCGATGAGATTCGTCGCGTTGCATCCACCCACCACGAAGAGGGCGACCAGCGCCGTGCCGATCCAGTAGAAGAGCGTGGCGTTGCGGATCGCGAACTCGCCGATGTGCAGCAGCGTGTCTTCAGGCGCGCCGAAGAACGGCGTCAGTGCCCCCTCCGCCAGTCGCGGGCCGATGTCCTCGATGGCCAGCGCCGCGGCCGCGATCAGCTGTCCCGCCACCTTGAGTCGGGGATCCCACTTCCAGATGTCATCGGCCAGCCCGGTGAAGGTGATGGCGACCATGCCCACGATCACGCTGAATGGCACGGCGCGAAGCAGGCTGACATCGCCCCGCGTCAGGAACGAGGTCGCCAGCAGCGAGAGGAGCACACCCAGGAACACGGCCAGGCCCCCGAGGTAGGCGACCGGGTAACTGTGCAGCTTGCGCTGCCGGTCGGGCATGTCGATGATCCCAGCCTCCACCGCGATCCTGCGGACCAGCGGCGTGGTCATGAGCGTCACCGTGAATGCCACCAGGAAGACCGCCGCGTATCCGTTGAGGAGTTCCAGCGGGCCGAACAGGATGCCTTCGGGCTCGGTGGCTGGAGCGGATCCGACCAGTGCCGGCAGGCGATTCATGCGGCCCGCCCTTCAGCCCGGGTGGCACGGGCGGACGTGACCAGATCCTCGATGGTCCGGACCATCGGCACCGTCGCCTCGAACCCGATCGTTCCGCGGATCCGAGCCAGGTCAGGCTGCCGGGCTCGCAGATCCTCGAACCCGATCGGATAGACCGATTCGTAGGGCACGAGCACCAGCCCGCCGCGCGATCCCGTGATGGACAGGACCTGCTCCGCCAGCGAGCGGATGCTGAGCGGGACATCCGAACCGATGTTGAACACGCGGCCATGGGCTTGCGGGCAGCCCAGCAACTGCTCGAGGCCCCGGGCCATGTCTCGCACGTCGACGAAGCATCGCGATTGCAACCCATCGCCGTGGACCTGCAGGGGACGACCCTCGAGGGCCGCATCGATGAAGCGAGGAAGGACCATGCCCCAGTGACCGATCTGCCGGGGTCCGACGGTGTTGAAGATCCGCGCCACCACCGCCCGAAGGCCGCCTCGACTCGCCCGGGCCAGGACCATGTGCTCGTCGATCGCCTTCGAGCACCCGTAACTCCACCGGGTCACCGATGTCGGTCCGAAGACCATGTCATCGTCCTCGCGGAACGGCACGCGAGGCGCCTTGCCATAGACCTCGCTGCTGCTGGCCAGCAGGAACGCCGCATCGCTCCTCTCGGCCAGCCGGATCGCGGCGGCGGTCTCGAGAAGATTGGTCTCCAGGCTCTCGACCGGTTCCTCCAGCACCCGCCGCACACCCACCGCGGCAGCCAGATGGAAGATCTCGTGGAATCGGGTTCCCTGCAGGCTCGCCTCCGCCTCCGACACCTTGGCGCGCACCACCTGCAGCCTGTCCTGGGCCATGTCCCGGGCCCGGGAGAGATTCGCCTCGCGACCGGTCGACAGATCGTCCACCACGGTCACGGCATCGCCCCGCTCGAGCAAACGCTCGACCAGGTGGGAGCCGATGAAGCCGGCTCCGCCCGTCACCAGGATGGTGCGCCGTTCCGTCATGGCATCACGGTCCGGCGTCCGGCTTGGCGTCCTTGCCGGGCTTGGCTCGCCTGGACTTCTTCACGGGCACCGGCTCGGGAAGCGCGGCATCGCCCTTGCCAAAGGCCGCCGTGTGCTCCGCGTATTGCGCCATGGCCAGGGCATTCTTCCGGAGGTATCCGCCCGCGGTCATGCGCATGCCGTTGAGCATGGTGCCCAGCAGCGTGCTTCGACTGTCCATGAGCTGCGACGCCAGCTTCATCACCAGCCCTCGCTGATCCTGCCACGCACGGGCCACGATCATCGACGCGTCCACCTTGTTCGCCAGCGTCAGTGTCTCGCCCGCCACGACGCTCGGCGGCGCATCGACCAGCACCAGGTCATACCGCTCGCGCGCCCACTGAAGGACCCCATCCATGCCGGTGCCGTTGAGCCGCTCGAACACGCGATTGGCGGGCGTTCCGGCTCCCATGACGTCGATGTTGGGCTTGGCATTCACCACGACGGACTCGGGAGTCGCGCCCGCCAGCACATCACCGAGCCCGGGCGTTCCCATGGGCAGACCCAGCGCCTTCATGAGCCCGGGCCGACGCATGTTCGCCCCCACCACCAGCACGCGATGGCCCACGGCCGCCTCGCACGCCGCGATGTTCAGCACGGCACTTGTGGTGCCGGACCCGGGCATGGGGCTGGCCACCATGAGCGTCTTCGCTCCGGACGCGTGCATGCCCTTGGCCACCTGCACCGCCACCTGCCGGTAATTCTCGGCCAGGATGCAGTTGGGCGCCTCACTGACGACCAGCTCGATGCGCTTGGGTGCGGCGGGATCATCGCCCAGCGACGGCACGGCTCCCAGGATGCGCCCGGGCACCGCTCCGAGATCGCTCGGATACTTCACCCGCTGATCGAGGAACTCCCTCACGAAGAGAATCAGGACGTAGAGGCCGCCCAGCACCACAGCCGTGGCCGGCACCATGACCTTCAGCTTGGGGAAGGTGATCTCGCGCGGTCTGCGAGCCTCCTGGATGACCTCGACACGC
>RFOC01000191.1 GCA_009926815.1 Planctomycetota bacterium | reverse complement strand
AGAATCTGGGTGCCACTGTCTTCAAGAATCGCGTACACGGCTGTTCTCCTGCTTTCGGGCGAGCCGCGCAGTGTATCAGGAACCCGGAACCGCCGCGAGGCCTCGCAGACCGGCCTTCAGGCGGGTCCCGGCCTCATGGATGGTGGCCAGGTCCTTGCAGAAGGCGAAGCGGACCAGATGCGATGCCCCCGCCGGATCGGCGTGGAACGGGCTGCACGGGATGGCCGCCACCCCCACCTGTCGGATCAGGTGCTCGCAGAAGGCCTCGTCGCCGGCGAACCCCAGGCGGGTGTGGTCGCAGAGCACGAAGTAGGCGCCCTGAGGGGTCAGGGGATCCAGGCCGGCACCCCGAAGCGCCTCGAGCATCGCCTGACGCCGAGCCGCGTAGTCCGCACGGAGTCGCTCGTGATAGGTCGCCGGCGCCTGGAGTGCCACCACGGCGGCATGCTGCAGCGGCGTGGTGGTGGCGAAGGTGAGGAACTGGTGGGCGGCACGGATGCCGGCCGTCAGGTGCGGCGGCGCCACGGCCCATCCGATCTTCCATCCCGTGAGGGAGAAGGTCTTGCCCAGGCTCGAGAGCACGATCGTGCGCTCCGCCATGCCCGGCAACGACGCGATGGATCGGTGCGGTCGCTCGAACCAGATGTGCTCGTAGACCTCGTCGCTCACCACCAGGCAACCCGCCTTCATGGCGATGTCGGCGATGGCCCCGAGTTCCGCGTCCGTGAGCACGCGGCCCGTCGGGTTGTGGGGCGAGTTGATCAGGATCAGACGCGTGCGAGGCCCCACCGCCCGCCGGAGCTCGTCCACGGGGAAATGGAAGTCGGGCGCCCGCATCCGCACGGTTCGCAGCGTGCCGCCCGCCATGGCGATGGCGGCGGGATAGGAGTCGTAGAACGGCTCCACCAGCACCACCTCGTCGCCCGGCTCGACCAATCCGAGCATGGTGGCGGCGATGGCCTCGGTGCAACCGCTGGTCACCGTGACCTCGCGATCCGGATCCACCGTCACGCCATGGTCTGCCGCGAAGCGCGCCGCGATGGCCCGATTGAGCTCGGGCAGGCCCGACATCCTGGCGTATTGACCATGCCCGGCCGCGATGGCGCTGCAGGCGGCTTCCTTGACGAAATCCGGTCCGTCGAAGTTGGGGAACCCCTGCCCGAGATTCACCGCCCGATGTTCGGCGGCCAGCCGGCTGATGCGCGTGAAGACGCTCTCGCCGAAGGGCGAGAGCCTGGCCACGGTGCCTCGCATGGGAGAGGTCATGGCGGCATGCTAGGGTGATCCGCCCGGCGGATGAACGCCGCCCAATGCATACTCGGGGCCATGTCCGCTCGTGATCGCACCAGCACCGACGAGCAGATCCGCCGGCAGCGTCCCCGGCCCGAACCCTCGCTGCAGCCTCGGGTGCTGCTGGAGGTTCCCGGCGTCCTCGTGGTCGACAAGCCCGCGGGCGTGCCCACGCAGCCCGGACGCGGACACTCGGATGACACGCTCCTCAACGGCGCCTTCGCGCTTCGAGGCGACCTGCTTGGCGCGCTCGGGTCGGACCGCGACTGGGGCCTGGTGCATCGCCTCGATCGGGACGTCTCGGGTCCCGTCACGCTGGCCACCACCGCCGAGGCCTACGACGCCCTTCGAGCCGCGTTCGCGGACCGGTTGGTGCGCAAGACCTATCTGGCCCTGGTGCGAGGCACGCCACCCTCGAGCGAGGGCGAATGCTCGCGGGCCATCCGAGAGGAGATCCGAGGTCGCATGAAGGTTGGTCTGTGTCCGCAGCGTGGCGGCGAGACGGCGCTCACGCGATGGCGCACCCTGGTCCGACACGATGGATGCACGCTGCTGGAGGTGGAGCCGGTCACGGGCCGGCTGCACCAGATCCGCGTGCACATGGCCGCCCTGGGCTGTCCGGTGGTGGGTGACCGCGTGTATCGCGCGGACGCACCGCCCAACACCAGCCCCCTTCCGCCGGGCCGCAGGGCGGACCCCCTGCTGCTGCACGCATGGCGGCTGGAGATTCCGTGGCCCGAGGCTCCGGGCGGGCGCCTGATCGCCACCTCGCCGATTCCCGCGGAGATGACCGAGCTGGCCGTCGCGATGGCACGCCTTCGGCCCGGGCACGGGTAATCTCACGCGTCCCGTGCGTCGCCTTCTGATGGGCCTCCTGCTGCTGACGGCCTGCTCCAACGTGGAGAAGGCTGCGCCCACGCCGCGCTCGAGCAGCGCCACCGTGCAGCAACCACCCATGGAGGTGGACCCGATCATGCGAGGCACGGTGGCCGCCGAGGCCGTGCTTCTGGGGTTCGAGGACGTGGTGGTGCGTGGCTACGGATTGGTGGTGGGCCTGCAGGGCACCGGAAGTCGCGCGATGCCCGCCGAGATCCGGGCGTTCATGCTTCGCGAGCTGGCCAAGCACGACGTGGCCGACTCGAGCCGCGGCATGGGCATGTCGCCGGAGCGCATCCTGGACAGCGACGACATCGCCGCCGTGCTGGTGGAGGGCGTGATCCCGGCGGGGGCAACCAAGGACACCAAGTTCGACATCCGCGTCTCCGCCGTGCCCGGCTCGAGCACCACCAGCCTGGAAGGCGGACGCCTGTGGACCACCGACCTGCGGCCCGGGCCGGCCATGGCCGGCAGCAAGCAGTCCACGCCGCTGGCCGAGGGCCGCGGCCCCATCGTGGTGAACCCCTTCCTGCCCATTGGCGTGAGCGGCAGCGCCGCGGTGGATCGGATGAGCGGCCGCATCCTGCATGGCGGTCGCGTCATCAAGGACATGCCGCTCAAGCTTCGGCTGGCCACGCCCAGCCACACGCGCGCCGCGACCATCGTGACCTGCCTGAACAGCCGCTTCCCGAGGGAGATCGGTCAGCGGAGCGACACCGCGCGTGGCAAGAACGGCGAAGCCATCGAGATCGTGGTGCCGCCCAGCTTCCATGACCGGTCGAGCGACTTCGCGCAGCTGGTGCGGCACACCACGCTGGACGTGCAGAACGGCGAGGCCATCGCCGCCGCCGTGCGGCGAAGCCTGCTGGCCACGCCTGGTGCCGCCGCGGCCGCGAGCTGGCGATGGCAGGCGATCGGGAAGCGGAGCCTCCCGATGATCCAGGACCTGTACACGCATCCCGAGGAGCAGCCGCGCATGGCGGCGCTGGAGGCTGGCGCCAAGCTGGACGATCCCCTGGCGGTGCCCCACCTGCTGGACATGGCCCGGACCGGATCCATGGAGGTCCGGCTGGCGGCCGTTCGGCTGCTGGGACGCATGCAGCCGAACCCGCAGATCGACGTGGGGTTGCGGCCCCTGCTGGATGACAACGACCTGGATGTTCGGCTGACCGCCTACGACGCCCTGCGTCGCCGCAAGGATCCCTTCCTGCATCGATTCCAGGTGGCCGATCGGCTGGAACTGGACGTAGTGCCCTCGAGCAAGCCGCTCGTCTACATCGCCCAGACCGGTGCTCCGCGGATCGCGGTGTTCGGGGACCAGCTGATGCTGCCCCGTCCCATGGCGCAGTCGATCTGGGGCGGCCGGCTGATCCTGAAGGGCGAGGAGGGTCAGGATCGCATCCTGGCCTTCTACCGAGCCGAGGCATCGCAGAAGGCCCGAGTGGAGAAGGCCCCACTCCCGCTGCCGGAGTTCATCCAGTTCCTGGCCCAGCCCTCCACGCCCAACGTGGGCATGCCGGGCCTGAACCTGCGGTACGGCGAGACCATTTCGGTGCTCTATGAGCTGTCACGCTCGGGGAACCTGGGGGCCGACCTCCGCGCCGAGCAGGATCGAATCCTGGCCGAGATCATGCGGCAGGAGGAGGTCCGCAAGGTGGAGGATCGGCCCGAGTTCACCGAGGAGAGCGCACCCCAGCCGGCCCGACCGGCGGTGCCCCAGCCCTCGCCGGGACTTGATGGAAGCGGCAAGGCCGCCGATACTGTCCCCCGCTGATCCGGAGCCGCCGGCTTCGCAGCCCGTCCAGGAGGGACGGTTCCACTGCCGACAGGAGGTCGAATGCGTCTGACTCGTCTGCTCGTCGCCGGCTTCAAGAGCTTCGCGGATCCCACGGAGTTCAGGTTCGACGCGCCCATCACGGGCATCGTGGGCCCCAACGGCTGCGGCAAGAGCAACGTGGTGGATGCGGTGAAGTGGGTGCTGGGCGAACGCAGC
>RFOC01000020.1 GCA_009926815.1 Planctomycetota bacterium | reverse complement strand
ACGCAGACCGCTGGGCGGAGACTGGGCGGCGACTGGCGCCGTCCGCTCGCGGACGGATCCACCGTGGCCATGGCGATCGGACGCGCGGCCAGCACGGAACCTCCGCCGGTCTCGGCCAGGCAGGCCTCCACCATCTGCCGATAGCGCGGCTCGAAGACGTGAAGCCCCTGGACCGCATGCGGCAACAGCAGCGTCTCCCCCAGGGGGAAGAGCGGGACGGGTCTCCGGAAGTCCACCACGATCGATGCGGCCATCAGGCCGGATGCTAGGCCGCCCGATGATTCAGGCCATCCGGGCCAGGGCCAGTCCTGCACGGCCCCCGCGATCCCGCCGCATCGAGACCACGGAGCGGTGCAGGGCGACCAGGTCCTCCGTGTCCACGGAGCCCGCGACCAGGCTTCCCAGCAGGTCTCCATCCACCACCGGCACCCGGCCATCCGAGAGCACGGTCATGCGGCGAAGCGTGTCGGCGTGGGCCCACGACTCGTCACCCGTGGCGGCCATGGGAGCGTTCGCCATGGGGGTGCCCCACGGATCCGACTGGAGCGGCGGGTCCACGATCGCGCCGTCGCCATCCCGCGTCCAACCCTCCACGAACATGGGCACCCATGCCACGGACGCGCGAAGGCGCTCCACCCGAGGCAGCAGCCAGGGGAAGGGATCGATCCGCGTCCCCTGCCGATGCAGCAGCAGGTCATGCAGCGCCGCACAGGCCTTCCCGAAGTCTCCCGGTCCCATCATCAAGCGGTAGCCCGCGGCGTCCACGGCGTGCAGGTCCACCGAGATCACGTCCACATCGAGGCCCCCCACGCGCTCCACCGCGGTGGGCGAGAGCAACTCGGTGCGAAGCTCGATGGCCAGCACGCCCGCGGCACGGAGTCGACCGACCACCATGGCGATGTCCGGATGGATCAGGGGATCCCCCGCGCCGCCGAGCGTGACCACCACGTCCTTGGCCTCGCCCAGACGCGCCATGACGCGATCCAGGCGTCGCGAAGTCATCGGCGGTCGCTGCAACGATCCGAAACGGTGCGGGCTGCTGAGGCCGCAGCCGCGTCGACCGGTGTTGAGCTCCAGGATCAACTGCTGCGGAGGCAGCGTGGGCGCCGCCTCCGCCACTCGGGAGATCGCCTCCACCACCATGGCCTGATCGGGATCCGGATGCCTGAGCAGGAGCGGTTCGGCGGCGCGCCGGAGGCGGAGGATCGCGCGGGGCGTGTCCATGATCAGGCGCTCGCGCAGCGTCGCGATGCCGGTGGGCGGTCGCATGCGCTCGGGTTGACGGGACCAGTCCACGCGGCGCTCCAGCCACGCCCCGATGCTCGGCACCTCGCCCGAAACCAGCGAAGCCACCGCCTCCCGCGACAGCAGGCATCCGCTGGCACCCGCGGCGCCCGGCGCGAAATGCATCCATCGCGGCTCCGCCGAGGCCCGCGCCGCCAGGACCATGCCATCCGCGCCCCACGACTCGCGCACGGCCACCACGGGCCAGTCGGGTCCGCAGAGGAAGGCGTGCGATGCACCCGTCGCGTCCATCGCCTCCTGCACGGCGGCGGCGTCGAGGATCTCATCGAACACGCTCCGCCCTCCCAATCCACCGCGCCAGCAGGCGTCGCACCAGGCTCGCGCGGCCCAGCGGCTTCTTCGCTGCACGAGACCCGCCCGCTCGCGGCCCGTCATGAGCCGGAGCCTTCCCTCCACGGGAAGACCATCGAGCGCCATGGATGCATCCCATCCCTCGGGGATCGTCAGGACCACCTGCTCCAGTTCCCGGGACCTGAGCAGCCGCTCCAGGGTGCGGCGAAGCACGGTGCGCTCGCCCAGCGCGGACGCCAGGCTGCGCTCCACGCCGGTGCCGCCCCGATCCGGATCCACCGGCACGACCGCGATGGCCCGCACCGGCGTGCGGGTCACCTGGATGTCCGGGCTCGCCCTGGCGTCCGCCCGCGAGTCGACCGCGGCCGCGGGCAGGCTGGGCACGCGCCGAGAGGCATGCCGCTGCATCGCCTCCTCCAGCGGCATCTGGTCCGTGTGCCGCTTCGTGCAGCCACCCTCCGTCGCGTCGATCACCACGCGGCCTGCGCGGCGATCCTCGTCGAACGCCGCCTCGAGCGCCGCGCGCTCGCGGCGCAGCATGGTGTCCATCAGCACCGTGCGTCCGCCACGATCCGGCTCCCGGAACAGTCCACCCTTGCGCATGGAGATGCGCCGGGCGTGCAACCAGTCCCACGATCGGAAGGGATGGCTCTCCAGAGCCCAGGCCCGGTCCAGCGCATGCCCCGGTGCGTGCGCGACGCCGTCCACGAAGGCCAGATCCACGCCGGCCAGCACCACCGTGCCGCACCCCATGTGCCGCAGGAGCAGATGCGCGGCGAACGTCTCGTCGCCATCACCCGCCTGCCCGTGCACGCGCCAGGTGCCTCGAGGGAGGGCCGGCTCCTCCGCCGCCTCGCCCCAGGCCACCAGCACCGCGCCCGAATCCGCCGCGGCCTCGGCATCGAGCGTGCGAGGACGCTCGCAGGCGACCACCACATCCGGCCTGGCGCCAAGCCTTCCCAGCGCACCCATGGCGTCGATGGTGGCCACCACGATCCGGCGTCCGGCCCACCGCTCCTCCGCGAGCACGCGGCCGTTTCGCGAGAGGCTCGGTCCGGCGGAGACCAGCACGCCCAGACAGCCCTCGGCGCGCCGATCCCATGCGGCCGCCAGCGGACTCGCCAGCAGCGATTGCCACATGGCCACGCGATGTGCCGCAAGCTCGATGTGCGGATCGGCGCTCACGCAGGCAGCGTATACCTGCGTGCGCGACCATGGACTGGATCCTCGCCCATCCCCTCACGGTGCTGCTGCTCGTCACGCTGCCCGCGGCGCCGCTGGCCTGGTTCACCGGATCGCGCGGCCGCCTGTCCGCGGCGGCGCTGCTCGCGGTCGGCATCGCGCTGGCCGTCCTGGGCTGGTCCATCGACACGCCCGGCGAGTCGGGCGAGCGCGCCGTGGCCTCGCTGATCGACCGGGCCGTGGCGGGCGATGCCGCCGGCGCGGGAGCCTGGTTCGAGCCCGATGCGGTCATCCACTTCGGTGGCTTCGACCAGCCCTCCATGCCGCGTCGAGAGATCGACCGCGATCTTCGCTCGCTCGAGGGAAGGCACCGCGTGGAGCATCACGCCACGCTGCTGCTCCGCGGCAGGACCATGGGTCCGGACCTGGCCGAAGTGGACGTGGGCTGCCTCACCCGGACGCAGTCGAGCGCCATGTCGGTCCTCACCACCTGGAGCTTCCGGGTGCGCCGCCAGGCCGACGGCGCGTGGCGGATCCACGCCGTCTCCTTCGATCGCCTGGCCGGCTCGCTGCCGCGCCCGGGCATCTTCTGATCCGCTCCGCCTCCGGAGGCCGATCTTCCCGGCATGCGATCCCTGGTCCGCGTGCTGGTGGCCATCGTGTGCCTGCTCCTGCTGGTCGGCGGCGGCTGGCTGGCGGTGGCGCTGGCGCAAGCCGCGCACCTGCAGCGGCAGGTGGTCCGCCTGGAGGAGGAAGTGCGGCGCCAGGAGGAACTTCGCAAGACCATGGCCGATCGGCTGGGCCGCACCCGTCGACTTGGCTCGCTGCGCGTGGTCCAGCAGCACCGCGCCGGTGATCCCGCCGCCACCCCCCTCTCGCCGGCATCCGCGGGTGAGCTGGCCGACAGCGAGATCGTCACCACGGTGGAGTTCGTCGAGCTGGACGATCGGGGCCGACAGGTGGGCAGCCGCCGGGCGCAGGTGCCGGGGCGCGTGGTCTTTCTCGATGCCTGGACCGTGCGCTTCCCGCAGGACCGCGTGATCGAGGACGACCCGATGCGTGGTCGCACCGTGGCGCTGCTGCGCCGGATCTACTCCGACCGCATGCCGCCGGCCCAGGGCGTGCCCATCGACACGCCCGGCGCCGTGCCCGACGGCTACGCGGCCAGTGATGGCGCTCGCTTCGAGCAGGCTCTCTGGAAACGATTCTGGCTGCTGGCCTCGGATCCAGCGGCCGCCGAGGCCATGGGCGTCCGCGTGGCGCAGGGCGAGGCGGTCTACAAGCCGACCGCGCCGGGCCAGCGCTTCGACGTGGAACTGGAGAGTTCCGGCGGGCTCACGCTTCGACCGGCACCCTGACCCGCCGCTACCTTGGGGGCATGTCGGTCATCGACCTGCGCTCGGACACCGTCACCCGACCCACGGAAGCCATGTGGGAGGCCATGCGGCGGGCTCCTCTGGGGGATGACGTGCTCGGCGATGAGCCCACGGTGGCCCGCCTGGAGACCGAGGTGGCCAGGCGTCTGGGCAAGGCTGCCGCACTCTTCGTGCCCAGCGGCACCATGGCCAATCAGCTGGCCATCCGCTGCCACTGCGAACCGGGCGACGAGATCGTGGCCCATCGGGAGAGCCACATCATCCACTACGAGACCGGAGCCCCAGCTGCGCTCTCGGGCTGCATGATCCGTCCTCTCGATGGTCCCGGGGGGCTCTTCGATGCCCAGGCCGTCCGCGCCGCTCGCCGGCATCGGGACATCCATTCACCGCGACCTCGCCTGCTGGTGGTGGAGAACACGCACAACCGCGGTGGCGGAACCCTCTGGCCACTGCAGGACCTCCACCACGTCGCGCAGGCCGCACGCGAGGATGGCCTGGCGGTGCACATGGATGGTGCCAGGCTGTGGAACGCGTGCGTGGCCTCGGGTCACGCGCCAGCCGACTTCGCCGCGCACGCCGACACCGTGAGCGTGTGCTTCTCCAAGGGTCTGGGATGCCCCGTGGGCAGCGCGCTGGCCGGCCCCGCGCCCCTCATCGAGCGTGCCCGCCGCTTCCGCAAGATGCTGGGCGGCGGCATGCGGCAGAGCGGCCTGCTCGCGGCCGCCGCGCTGCACGCACTCTCGCATCACATGGAGCGACTGGCTCAGGACCACGCCCACGCCCGCCGGCTGGCCGCCCTGGCTTCAAGCATCCCGGGCATCACGCTGCCCTGCCCGGCGGACGCGATACCCACCAACATGGTCTTCCTGCATGTCGACGCGCGGCGCCTGGGTGCCCCGGAACTGCAGGCTCGGCTCGAGCAGTCGGGCGTCCTGACGCTGGCCCTGGATCCCGCACGGCTCAGGCTGGTGACCCATCTGGACATCCAGACCCCGGATGTGGAACGGGCCGCCGCGGCCCTGACCAGGGCGATGAGCACCTGACGAGGTCCGGGGTTCTCGGACGAGCAGCGAAAATGCCGATCAATCCCGGCACTCGCCGCTTGTCCCGGAACGGGTTGGGGACACAATCGGGCGTCCCGCTGGAGTTCCCTTGAGGTCCATCATCCTCCTACCACTGCTTGCTGCGCTTGCCGCGGCCTCCCGGTCCTCTGGCCAGGGCTGCTGCTGCGCTCCACAGACCGGGGCAGGCTGCGCCGATGTCGCCTGTCAGGATGCGGTCTGCGCCATCGACGACTTCTGCTGCAACGTGCAATGGGACGCCACGTGCGCGGACATGGCGAACACCGTCTGTGCCGCACCGCTGCTCTACTGCATGGACGCCAACGACAACGGCGAGCCGGACGTGTGCTCCGCCGTTCCGCTGGACCCGACCGACTGCGATGGCGACGGTGCACCCGACACCGACCGTCTGGGGCCGTATGGCGCCAACCCATGGGTCGGCGCCGACTTCGGCATCCGCGTCTTCGAGACCTCGGCCAACTGGACGCTGGGCCGGCCCGGCAGGCTTTCCGACTGCTCGGTGGTGATGCCCTTCTATGCGCAGTACCCCTACGACTCCCTGGAACTGCAGGCGGGCTGCGACAACGCCATGGGCAGCCTCTCGTTCACCTCGGTGGCATCGAACGCCCAGATCCGAGACTTCCGCCTGGAACTGGGCAACCACACGCTCGTCGTCGGGGGCAGCTACCAGGTGCCCCAGCACCTGCGCTTCTCCGGAGACGGTTCCACCCGGACGCAGCGAGCCGAGATCGCGCATGGCACGCTTCGGAACCTGAGCCGCGCGTGGACCCAGCTCGCCATCGACGACCTCTACCAGTTCACGCTCAACGGCGTGCAGCTCGAGGCCACGGGCCTGGTGCTGACGGAGACGCCCGATCGCCCGGATCGCTGGTCCCTGGTGCTCTCGCAGAGTGACCTCGCCCTCGAGGGCATCTCCTTCCAGCTCGATCCCAAGCGTCGCGAGGAGAACACCGAGACGCGGATCACGCTGGTCGAGGCCGACATCGATCTCTCCGGGGGCTTCGCCGACCTGACCATTCCCTCGTTCCTGGATCTCATCGTCGAGACGCCCATCGGCGCCGACCCCGCCATCTCCGAGAGCCGCGTCCTGCTGCATCCGGCGGGCACGCTTGCCCTCAGCGGCGGAGACGGCGAGTGGCGTCCCTCCTCCACGTCGCTCCGCGGCGCCCTGGCGGTGCAAGGCCGGGTCGAACTGGCCGGTTCACTCGACGGCATCCTGCACTGCCTCGACGGCAACTGCGCCGGCGGCGTGGGCTCGCTCTCCGCCACGCACCTGGTCTATCCCGCGGGGCCGGATGCGAACATGCGGTGGCAGGTGGACCTGTCGGGCCTCAGCCCGACGGGCCCCCGGGTGGCGCTCGAGGCCAATGCCTCGGCCGACATCGGCGGACTCCTCGGGCTCGAGTGGTCACTCAACCCGCTGGCACCACCGATGCCGGACTACACCTTCACGGTCCTGCGGAACCACGGCACATGGGAGGGACTGGGCAGGAACTTCGATGTCGTCCGCGTCTGGCCGGAGGTGCTGCCCTCCGACTTCTTCGTCAGCGTGGCGTGGGATGGTGGCACCGATCTGAAGCTCACCGTCAACCGGGCCCCGCTGATCAGCCCGAGCGTCCAGGCGGGTGCGTCGTTCGGGCTCATCCCCAGGAAGACCCTCGCCTTCCCGCTGGCCTCGGGTTCGGGCAGCGAGATCCTGAACCTCATCGGCAGCGACGTTCCCGGTCGCCCCAGCAAGCTGGTGCTGCTCGACCGGCAACCCGATGGGTCGTACGCGCAGGTGGCCCAGGCCACCATCCCCCCCAATGCCCGGGACATGGATGTCGGCGATCTCGACGATGACGGCATCCTGGACATCGTCACCTGCCACAACAATCCGCCGCTGCTGGTCGCCCATCGCTTCGTGGGGGGTTCGTTCCAGACGTACTGGACCCGCGACAACTATGGCCAGACCACCCAGCTCAACTGCGTGGCGGTGCTGGCGGCGGCCGGCGCGAAGTCTGGCGAGAAGCGTCCGGCCGGTGTCTCGGTGGCGGTGGGCAAGTCCTCCCCCGATGGCGAATCCGTCGAGGTCGTCCAGTCCAATTCCGGCTCCTTCGAGTCCGACAGCACGCTCGCCGGCTCGGCACGGACCATCCGCGGCACCGATGTCGATGACGACGATGACGTGGACGTGGTCGCCGGCGGTTCCTCGACCGCGTCGAGCCTGACCAAGTCCACGCTCGTCACCAATGGCTTCGTGCAGGTGCTCCGCAACCAGGGCGGCCAGCTGCAGGCCACCACCGCCACGGCCACCGTCGGCGTCCCGGTGGACATGGACGTGGCGGATCTGGATGCCGATGGCCTGGCCGACGTGCTCGTGGCCTGCGACAACTTCCCCGCCGGCGCCTCCTTCCCCGTCGGAGCCCGTCCCTCGGCGGCACTGCTGCGGGGCGCTCCCACCGGACTTCGGCCCCCCACCCCGCTCGATCCCGGCGATCCCTCCGCCGTCGGCGTCGGCGTTCGCGTGGTCGATGCCGACCTGGACGGCAAGCCCGACATCGCCATCTCGTGGCAGGGCGTGACAAGTGGTGGCGCCAGCGTCTTCCCCATCCGGGCCCGGCAGACCGAGGGCGGCCTGGCCCTGGGCCGATCCCTGCCGCTCGTCTCCGGCCGGCCCGTGCTGGGCCTCGCGCTCGACGGGCAGGGCTCGCTCATCACGGTGACCATGCCTCCGGCGCTCACCGGCTCGGTCGAACTGATCCCCACCGACTTCTCGGCGCCGCCCATCCCGGGCGACCTCGATGGCAGCGGCAGCGTGGACGCCGGCGACATCGGCTCCCTGCTGATCCTCTTCGGGCCCTGCACGCCCGGCGAACCCTGCCCGGGCGATCTGGATGCCAGCGGCGAGGTCGACGCCGGCGACATCGGCTCCCTGCTGATCCTCTTCTCCTGAGGACGACGGCTCGCCGGGGCCGTAGCCTCGCGGCATGCTCACCGATCCCCGCGTCCGCAAGCTGGCCGACCTGCTCGTGAACCACTCCGTCCGCACCGGCCAGGGCGACCATGTGCTGGTCGAGACCTTCGACTGTCCCGACTTCGTGGCCGCGGCGGTGGTGGAGGCCATCCAGAAGGCCGGGGGACATGCCCATGCCGTGCAGCGAAGCACGCGGGTGATGCGGGCCCTGAATCTGGGTGCCGAGGACGCGATCCGCGCGTGGGGCGAGTACGACCTGGAGCGCATGAAGCGCATGCAGTGCTACATCGGCATCCGAGGTGCCGACAACGCCAGCGAGATGAGCGGCGTGCCCGATGCGCAGATGAAGTCGGTGGGCCGCCTCTACGCCAAGCCCGTGCACTTCGACCAGCGCGTGAACCACACCCGCTGGTGCGTGCTCCGGTGGCCGAGCGCCAGCATGGCCCAGCTGGCCCAGCGAAGCACGGAGGACTTCGAGGACTTCTACTTCCGCGTGTGCACGCTGGACTACGCCCGCATGAACGCGGCCGCGCAGCCCCTGGTCGATCGCATGAATCGCACCGACCAGGTCCACATCCAGGGCCCCGGGCCCACCGACCTGCGCTTCAGCATCAAGGGCATCGGCGTGGTCCCCTGCTGCGGCGATCGCAACATCCCGGACGGCGAGGTGTTCACCGCACCGGTGCGCGACAGCGTCGAGGGCGTGCTCCAGTACAACACCCCCACGCTGCACAACGGAAACTCCTTCAGCCACATCCGCCTGGAGTTCCGCAAGGGCAAGGTGGTCAAGTGCGACTGCGAGGGAGGCGACCGCAAGCTCCTCGAGAGCATCTTCGACACGGACGAGGGCGCCCGCTACATCGGGGAGTTCGCCATCGGCTTCCATCCGCACATCCGGGAAGCCATGAAGGACATCCTCTTCGACGAGAAGATCGCCGGCAGCTTCCACTTCACGCCCGGCCGCTGCTACGAGGAGACGGAGAACGGCAACCGGAGCGAGATCCACTGGGATCTGGTCTGCATCCAGCGACCCGAGCATGGCGGCGGCACCATCGCCTTCGACGGCGAGGTGATCCGGCGCGACGGCCTGTTCACGGTGAAGGATCTGGAGGGGCTCAACCCCGACCGACTCGGCGCGCTCTGACCGTGGTCAGGGCTGCTTCGGTGCCCCCGGCCCGGGCGTCTCGGGGGCCGTGCCCTGCTCGATCGTCCGCTCGATCTGGCGGTTGTACTCCGCCACTTCCTTCTGCAGGTCCTCCGCCCGGTCCATGGCCTTGCCGTAGGTGCTGGTGCGACGGCCGGATGGCGGAGCCGGCGCGGCCGTCTGCGTCTGCGCAGCGTCCTCGCAGCTGGCCAGGCCGCAGACCAGCGTCACCGCGGCAAGCAGGACACGCCGCACGGTCAGTTCCCGGGCTTGGGAGGAGCCGAACCGGCCGGTGCCCCGTTCGCTGGCGGTGCGCCCGGAGGCGGCATGTCCGTGTCCACCAGCTCCACGTCGAAGATGAGCGTGGCCTTGGGCGGGATCTGCGGCGGACGACCCATCTCGCCGTAGGCCAGAGCCCACGGGATCACCAGCTTGCGCTTCTCGCCCACCTTCATGGCCGCCACGCCTTCCGACCAGCCCTTGATCACCCGGTTCAGCGGGAACTCGATCGGCTTGCCCGTCTTGGCATTGCTGTCGAACATGGTGCCATCGACCAGGTACCCGGAGTAGTTCACCTTCACCCGCGAATCGGCGGCCTTGGGCTGCGCACCAGTGCCTTCCTGCATCACGATCCAGCGAAGGCCTCCCGGCGTGCCCTGCAGGGCCGCCTCGGTCGCCTCGCCCGGGAACCGTGGCTGGAGCGTGTCGGAAACGATCGATCCGTCCACGGCGTTCACCACCACCTGGTGCGCCTTGCCCTGGGCGAAGACCATCACTCGCCAGTTCGGCGTCTCGCCGTTGGCGTCGAGCGCCAGCAGGCCCACCTTGCCCGGGACCTTGGCCAGCGCCGCGGCGGAGGCCTCGGCAGCGCCCAGCCTGGCCATGCGAAGGGCACCGGTCTCGGCATCCACGATGGCGCGCTTGGACATGCCGCCATCGATCACGATCACCTCGTAGGCCTTCCGCCCGTTCTCCTCGACCAGCCGGATCGCGCTGACCTTGCCTCCGGTCTTCTCGGCGGCGGCGGCGGCGGCGGCCATGTCCACCTTCAGGCCACCCAGCACCGTCTCCATCTCCACCGGGTCGGGCGGCAGCGTGGCGTAGTCACCCTCCGGCGGCGGCGAGGCGGTCGCGGAGGCGGCGAGGAGCAGGGTCGAGGCGATCAGGTGGCGCAGCATGTTTCTCTCCGTGGAATGTGCGAGGCGGGGATCCTACCCCGCCCCTGCCCGGGCGGCCTCAGGCCCCGCGGGCCTTCTCGATCGCCAGCACCTTCTGCAGCCGCCGCTGGTGCCGGGGCTCGCCGGTGAAACGGGCGGCCAGGAAGGCGCGGACCATCTCCTCCGCCACCGCGGCGCCCACCACGCGGCCACCCAGCACCAGCACGTTCATGTCATCGTGCTCCACGCCCTGGTGGGCGGAGTAGTGGTCCATGCAGTTGCCAGCGCGAATGCCATCGACCTTGTTGACCGCCACGCTGGCGCCGATGCCACTGCCGCAGAGGAGCAGCCCTCGCTCCGCACGGCCGCCGGCCACCGCGCGGCCCAGCGCCAGCGCGAAGTCGGGATAGTCGTCGTTCGGGTCGTCGGCATGGGCGCCCAGGTCGATCACCTCGTGACCCAGCTGCGCCACCAGCGGCTGAAGGGCTCGCTTGAGCGGCAGCCCCGCGTGATCGGAGGCGATCGCGATCTTCACCGGCCACCCGCCTTGGCCGCGCGGGCCATGGACGCCTTCACCGCCTCCACCACCTTCGCCGGCGTGAAGCCGAAGTGCTCGATCACCTGCTTCGCCGGCGCGCTGGCCCCGAAGCTCCGCATGCAGACGGTCGTGCCCTCAAGGCCCACCCACCGACCCCAGCCGAAGTCCGCGGCCATCTCCACCGCGGTCCGTGCCCGCACGGAGGGCGGCAGCACCTCGTCGCGGTACGCCTCGTCCTGGCGCTCGAAGAGTTCCCAGCACGGCATGCTCACCACGCGCACGCGCACCCCCTCCTTGGCCAGTTGCGCCTGGGCAGCCAGCGCCAGGTGGATCTCGCTGCCAGTGGCGATCACGATGGCCTGCGGCGATCCGCCCTCGGGGTCGCTCAGCACGTAGGCGCCGCGGGCGCAACCCGAGGCCGCGCCGAACCTGGCGCGATCCAGCGTGGGAAGATCCTGCCTCGACAGCGCCATGATGCTTGGGCCGTGGAACTGCATGGCCGACCGGTAGCACTCCGACACCTCGTTGGCGTCACCGGGCCGGAACACGCACACGCCGGGAATGGCCCGAAGTCCGGGCACCTGCTCGATGGGCTGGTGCGTGGGCCCGTCCTCCCCCACGCCGATCGAGTCGTGCGTGAAGATGAACAGCACGGGAAGCTCCATGATGCTGCTCAGCCGCATGGACCCGCGCATGTAGTCGCTGAAGATCAGGAACCCGCTGCCGTAGGCGCGGAGGCCGGTGAGAGCCAGCCCGTTGCAGACGGCGCCCATGGCGTGCTCGCGGATGCCGAAATGCAGGTTGCGGCCACCCGGCGTGGCGTGCTGGAAGCTCTCCTTCGCGCCATCGAAGGTGAGCAGCGTCTTCGTGCTCGGGGCCAGGTCTGCGCTGCCGCCCACCATCCAGGGCACGCCCTGCGCGATCGCGTTGAGCACCTTGCCACCCGAGACGCGACTGCCCATGCCCTTCGCGTCGGTCGGGAACGCCGCCAGGGCCTTGTCCCATCCCGAGGGCAGCGTGCCCGCGAAGATGCATCGCAGTTCCGCCGCCTCCTTCGGGAAACGGGCGGCGTACGCATCGAAGAGCTTCCGCCAGGCGGCGCTGGCCTGCGCTCCGCGGGCCCCCACGCCCTCGGCGAACCGCTCGCGCACGCCCTCGGGCACCAGGAACTTCGCGTCCTCGGGCCAGCCGTAGATCCGCTTCGTCCTGCGGATCTCCTCGTCACCCAGCGGCTCGCCGTGCGCCTCCTTCGTGTCCTGTCGACCGGGTGATCCCCAGCCGATGTGGCTGTCCACGATGATCAGCGTCGGGCGGCCCTTCGTGGCCTCGGCGGTCCGGAGGGCACGCTCCATGGCGTCGAGGTCGTTCGCGTCGCCCACCCGCAGCACGTTCCATCCGTAGCCCAGGTAGCGCACCGCCGCGTCGTCGTTGTACGCCAGGTCGGTCTTGCCCTCGATGGTGATGTGGTTGTTGTCGTAGATCCACACCAGGTTGTCCAGCTTCAGGTGGCCCGCCAGACTCCCGGCCTCGCCGCTGATGCCCTCCATCATGCAGCCGTCGCCGCAGATGGCGTACACGCGGTAGTCGAAGAGCTCGAAGCCCGGACGGTTGTAGGTGGCCGCCAGCCATCGCTCCGCCATGGCCATGCCGACCGCGTTCGCCAGGCCCTGTCCCAGCGGCCCGGTCGTGGTCTCCACGCCGGCGGTCCACCCGTGCTCGGGGTGCCCCGGGCAGCGGGTGTGCATCTGGCGGAATCCCTTCAGGTCATCCAGGGCAACCGCGGGCTTGCCCGTGGGCTTCAGCTCGCGGTCGATCGCCTGCGTGCCCGAGAGGTGCAGCATGGAGTACAGCAGCATGCTGGCGTGACCGTTGCTGAGCACGAAGCGGTCACGGCCAGGCCACCGCGGATCCGCGGGATCGAAGTTCAGCACCCGCTGCCAGAGCGCGTAGGCCACGGGCGCCAGGGCCATGGGCGTGCCCGGGTGTCCGCTGTTGGCCGCCTGCACCCCATCCATGGAGAGCGTCCGGATGGTGTTGATGGCCAGCGCGTCGATCCCTGGCACATCCCCGGGCGTGCCCGCGTCCAGGTGGGGAAAGGCGGTCTTCACGTCAACGTTTGCGGTGGCGCTGGTCATGGAAATCGGATCCTACCGGCGAGGACTCCTTGCGGATCCGCGTAGACTTCCGGCATGAGCCTCGACACCCGACACACCCTCTCCATGCTCGCCGCCGGTTGCGCCCTCTGGGGATCGCTCGCGCTCGCGCAGGGCGGAGCCGCGCCGCAAGCCGCGCCGCAGAACCCGCCCCCCACGCAGCAGGGTGCCCGTCGGCCACGGCAGACGCCCCGGATGCCCCCCTCCGCCGAGGGCCGAGCCGAGGACGCCGCGTCCCTCAGCCGCGACATGCAGGTTCCGATCAACTCGGCACAGGGTGCGGGCGACACCACCGGTTCGGACATCCAGGTGCCCATCGGCCAGACGCCGCCGCAGCCCATGCCCGTGGCCCCGAACGTGGGCTACAACAACCCCGGCGGCATGATCGACCCCGCGTCGATGCAGGCTCAGGCCAACCAGGGCGTGCATTACCACTATCACTACTACGGCGCGGGGGCCTTCACGGCCTCCGGCATCCCGGGATACGCCACTCCGCAGTACGTGAATCCAGCCACCCGAGGCGCCACGGGCAATCGCTGGATGACGGGTCCAGTGGGTCCGGGCAACCCGGCGCCCATGAACACGCTCGCAGGCGAGTACCAGAACAGCGTCAATCCCGGCGTGTGGAGCGGACCGGCCCCGAATCCGGAACTGGTGGGTGGCGGCATGGGGGGCGATGTCGGCGGCCAGGCGTGGAGTTACGGCAGCGCCGTCGGCGACTGGAACCCCTTCGCCATGGGGGGCAACGGCTACATCTCCGGCTTCAACGACTGACCCAGACTTCCATCAGGCCCGCGGCACGAAGTCTCGGTTGATCAGCCGGGCGATCAGCACCGCCGGAAAGAGCACGCCCACCACGCTCTCGATCGAGGTCGTCGCCCGGGCGAACGGGCTGATCGGCACGATGTCGCCGAAGCCGCTGGTCGTGAAGGCGGCGAAGCTGAAGTACAGGTAGTCCGACCAGTTCAGGGGAGGCGCGGTCCGATCGACCGAGTTCACGTACGCCGCCGCGTCCGTGAGGCCGATGCGGTGATGGATGAAGCCGAACACGATCGCCACCAGCAGGTAGACCGCCACGCCCCCATAGACGCGGTCATCCACCAGGGACGAGGACTGGAAGACGATCTTCGCCAGCAACGCGATCACGCCCAGATAGAGGCCGATGTTCAGCAGCCCGATCCACCCGATCAGCAGGCGCTCCATGGCATGGGACTCGACGACGCCCAGCGTGAAGGCTCCGACCGACATCGCGGCGACCGCCACCACCAGGCCCGGCCGACGACCGAGCATCACCAGCCCAAAGAGCGGAATGAAGGCGAACGTGTAGGTCATCAGGGGGGGTGACGGCTGGCCCGGCACGTCGAAGAACGGCTGCGCCAACAGCGCCATCAGCGTCAGCCCCAGCACCGGCATCGACCGGTTGCGAAGCCAGCGGATGGGGCTCGCCAGTGCCTGGATCTCCTGACGACGCGTCCGATGGACGTGCCCGGGCGTCTCGCTCATGTGTCCTTCATCGGCACGCACCCCCCGCGTGCCGCAACGACCGCGCTCAGGTCTCCTCCCAGTCCAGGTCGCGGCCGAAGGGTTCCGGCAGCCGCCACACGCTCAGCAGCCCCACCATGATCGCCACCGCGGCCACGCACGCCGCCGCTCGGCCGGCACCCATGGGCCCATTCAGCGCGCCCCAGGCGTTCACCCAGATCACGGCCGACCAGCGCACCAGGTTGGGTGCGCTGGTGGCCACCGTCGCCCGCAGGTTGGTGCCGAAGGTCTCTCCCGCCACGGTCACGAACACCGCCCAGTAGCCGGTGGCGAAGCCCGCCATCGCGGTGCACGCGTAGAACCAGGCGCTTCCCCGGCCCCCGAGCGTGAGCAGGGCCGAAAGCCCCACCGCAAGCGTCAGGATGGCCCCGGCGATCGCGGCACGCCGGCTTCGAAGCCACTGGCTGACCGCGCCGGACAGCAGGTCGCCCGCCGCCGCACCCAGATAGCCGCAGAGCACCACGGTCGGCGCCTTCACCGGCTCCTGGCAGCCGACCGCCCGAGCCAGTTCGGGACCGAACACGAACACCACCCCGCCCACGAACCAGATGGGAGATCCCAGTCCCACCACGCACGCCAGTCGCCGCAACCGATCCCACGATCCGAACAGCATGCGAAGGTCGCCCCGACGTCCATGCTCGCGCTCGCTTCGACGGAACATGCCGCTCTCCACCAGGCCGATCCGCAGCGCGAGCAGGGCGAAGCCCATTCCGCCACCGATCATGTAGGCGTGGCGCCAATCCACCCAGCTCCCCACCAGGCTGGCCGCGACCGGTCCGAACATGCCCGCGAAGGCCACCACCATGGTCCCCCAGCCGCGATGGTGGCGGTTCATGAGTTCGCTCACCAGCGTCACGCCGGCACCAAGCTCGCCCGCAAGACCGATGCCGGCCACGAAGCGGAGCGCCGCGTACTGCGGCACCGTCTGCACGAACGCGTTCAGCAGGTTCGCCGTCGAGTAGAGCGCGATCGATCCGAAGAGCGTGGTCAATCGACCTCGCCGATCACCCAGGATGCCCCACACGAAGCCCCCGATCACCATGCCCGTCAGCTGCACGTCCAGGATCGCGGCGCCCGCGCTGGTCACGTCACCCTGCGTGCGACCCAGCAGGATCTCGAACGACCGCACCACGCCATCCCAGAAACCCGTGGCCACGCTGTCGCTCGCCTCCGGAAGCCCCAGCCCCTTGGAGCCCAGGCTGGGCACGCGAACCACGCTGAAGATGACCAGGTCGTACAGGTCCACGAAGTAACCCAGCGAGGCCACCAGCACCGCCAGCCATGGGGTTCTCGAAGCGATGGATGCCACGGGCCTCGTGTCCATGCGAGGGTTGTACCCGCGGATGAAAAAGCACAGGGCCCCGCCGAAAACGACGGGGCCCTGTGGAACGATCAAGGAACAGTTGGAGGCCTTCGCCCAGCGTTGCCGCTGGACTATCCGACGTTGCCTGGCGTTCACCAGGCGGTGTCGGGCGAGAGATGTGTGAACGGATCTTCGGCGATCGAGGTCTCCCTCGACCCACCGTCTACAGATCCTGTAGAAAGGAGGTGATCCAGCCGCAGGTTCCCCTACGGCTACCTTGTTACGACTTAGTCCCAGTCACCAGCCTTGCCGTGGGCACCCCTGAAACGAGGCGACTTCGGGCACTGCCAGCTCCCATGACTTGACGGGCGGTGTGTACAAGGCTCAGGAACATATTCACCGGGGCGTAGCTGATCCCCGATTACTAGCGATTCCAACTTCATGGAGGCGAGTTGCAGCCTCCAATCCGAACTGGGGCATTTTTTGAGCGATTTGCTCCACCTTGCGGTCTTGCATCACGTGTGCAGCCCTAGGCATAAGGGCCATGAGGACTTGACGTCATCCCCACCTTCCTCCGGTTTGACACCGGCAGTCTCACTAGAGTCCACAGCTTTACCTGTTTGCAACTAGTGACAGGGGTTGCGCTCGTTGAGGGACTTAACCCGACACTTCACAGCACGAGCTGACGACAGCCATGCAGCACCTGTGCACGTTCCACTCTTGCGAGTGTCACTCCTGTTTCCAGGAACTAATCCGTGCATGTCAAGCCTAGGATAAGGTTCTTCGCGTTGCTTCGAATTAAGCCACATGCTCCACCGCTTGTGTGAGCCCCCGTCAATTCCTTTGTTTTAATCTTGCGACCGTACTCCCCAGGCGGCGCACTAATCAATTTTTCTACGACCGAGAAAGCGTTCAACTCCCTCGACCAAGTGCGCATCGTTTACGGCGTGGACTACCGGGGTATCTAATCCCGTTTGATCCCCACGCTTTCGTGCCTCAGCGTCAGGTGCG
>RFOC01000190.1 GCA_009926815.1 Planctomycetota bacterium | reverse complement strand
CCGCTTGCAGGGCCGCGTGCACGCGCGAGGCGGCGGCGTCTCCCAGCACCGCCGCCAGATCGGATCGCGCGGCCCCGACCACCGCATCGGCACTGCCAAGCGCCTCGAGGAGTCGCCGTCCCTCCACGGGACCCACGCCATCGGCGGTCGCCAGCACCCAATCGGCGCGCGGAATGTCGGATGGCTCTCGAGGCATCGAGACACCGTAGCGGCGAGTCCGCGTCCCCCCGAGGGAACCTGCCTTTTTTCGGGCGTTCAGTCGGACCCGTGGTCCCGCAGCCAGGCATCCTGTTCCACCTCGAAGGCGGAGGCGTGCTGCGTCCCCCCGTCGACATCCATCGCGGCGGCATCGACCGTGGGGCCCGAGTCTCCCGAGGGCACCTCGAACGCCGGTGTCGGCTCCGGCCAGTCGAAGGGCTCCGCGGGCATGGCCTCGGAGGCCGAATCGATTTCGGATCCCGATGCCACCACGGGCTCGGTCAGGTCTGGCGGAGGCCACGAGCCCGCAGCCGCGGTCCAGGGAGCCATCTGCGGCCTCGGCGAGACGGCGAAGCCCATCACCAGACCCAGGAAGACCACCATGGCACCTCCCCCCATCAACCACAGCCGTCGCTCGCCATCGGCCAGTCGGCTCAACAGCGTGTCGGGCGGAGACGCGGGCTCGAATTCCGACTCGGGGACCGTGGCCTCGATCCAGTCGCTGACCGTGTGCTCGATGCTGGTGGCCATGAGCAGCGGCTCCTGGCCCTCGGGCATCAGGTTGAGCTGGCTGGCCGCAAGGCGACGGAGCAGGACCGGATCCCGGCCGGAGAGGTCCTTCAGGAACCGGTCATAGGCCGCCAGACGCTCCCCGTTGCGAGCCTCGCGGAACTCGATCGCAGCCAGCTGCTGACGGAGGTCGTGCAGATCCCGCTCCGCGGGCAGGAGCGCCGCCGAAACCATGACCGCAAGGCCCGCCAGCGTGAACAGCCAGCCGGGGTCGATGCGGAACAGTGGCGCGGTGCGACTCATCGCGGGTTCATCGGCCGACCCGTGCCCCAAAAACGAGAAAACGGCCGCCTGCAGGCCGGCCGCTCTCGTTCCCTTCACGGTTCCGGTGGGTCAGGCCAGATCCGGGAAGATCTTCTGGACGGCGCCAACCAGGTCCTTGACGTGGCTGATCGACTCGTCCATCAACTTGCGCTCGTCGGGGGTCATCTGGAAGGTGACGATCCGTTCCACGCCCTTGGCCCCCAGCAGGGCCGGCACGCCCACGAAGTACCCCTTGCCCTTCGCGCCCGGGGCCACGCCGAACTCGTTCTCGCAGTAGGCCGCCGAGGGGATGATCCGCTTCTTGTCCTTCACGATGGCTTCCACCATCTGGATCGTGCCGCTGGCCGGCGCGTAGTAGGCGCTGGTCCCCATGAGCTTCACGATCTCGCCGCCGCCGACCTTGGCCCGCTCCACGCACGAGGCGATCTTCTCGGGGCTCATCAGGTCGGTCAGCGGAATGCCGTGCACGCTCGTCAGGCGGGGCAGCGGAACCATGTCATCGCCATGGCCGCCCAGCAGCAGCGCCGAGATGTCCTCGATGCTCACGCCAAGTTCCATGGCGATGAAGGCTCGGAAGCGCGCCACATCGAGCGCCCCTGCCTGGCCGATGACCCGGCTCGTCGGGAACCCGGTCACCTTCCACGCGGTGTACACCATGGCGTCGAGCGGATTCGAGACCACGATCACGATGGACTCGGGGGCGTGCTTGCGAATCTGCTCGCAGACGTTCTTCACGATGTTCACGTTGACCTGGATCAGGTCATCACGGCTCATGCCGGGCTTCCGAGGCATGCCGGCCGTCACGACCACCACGTCGCTGCCGGCGATGTCGGCGTAGTCGAAGGTGCCCAGGATCCGCGAATCGAACCGCTCGATCGGTCCGCAGCAGGCCAGGTCCAGGGCCTTGCCCCGGGGCATGTGCAGCTCGGGCTTCTCCTTGTTCTGGATGTCGAGCAGGACGATGTCGCCGAGCTCCTTGGCGGCGGCCCAGTGGGCGCACGTGGCTCCGACGTTTCCTGCACCGATGATGGAGATCTTGGCTCGTCGCATGGCGTTCCTCGTGGGTTGAAGCCGCGTCAGTCGTCCGCGCGGGGCAGCAAGGATAGCCGTTGCCGGCCACGCCGTCGCCGAGGACCTCCGGCGACGGCCCAAAAGCGGCATGGCCGCCCGTCTTGGGGCGGCCATGCAGTGCGCCAGAATGGACTCGAACCATCGACCTCACCCTTATCAGGGGTGTGCTCTAGCCAGCTGAGCTCAGCTGAGCTACTGGCGCGCGAGGGGGCAGAGTATAGCCGAATCCGGCCCACCCAACCCGCGTCAACGGAGGACGTTGTAGGAAGCCCGGCCCTGGGGGTCGACCTCGAGGGTCGAGCCCGTGGACACGCCGTTGCGGCTGGGATACCAGCCCCATTCCGGGCGGTCGACCGGCCCGAAGAACTCGAACTCCTGACTGTGGATGATCACCTGATTCATCTCGGCACGAGCCACGCTCACCTCGCGCAGGTCGCCGGGCTTCAGATCCAACGGGGAGACGGCCAGCTCACCGGCCAGACGGACCTCGACCCTGCGCCTTCGCTGCCGCAACTGCTCTGGGGTGATCCGACCTGCGCGGGCCTGCGAGACCAGTCCCTCCAGATCACCCGTCGAGCGCTCGTAGGCCTGGCGGCGCGGATTGGCATCCGAGGCCGAGGCCGCGGCGCCCAGACACAGGGTCGCGAGGACGGCAGCCGGAATGGAGGTTGATCGCATGGGTGCTCTCCTTGGACCGGATACGGGGCGACGGCCACGACGTGTGCCCACCCCTCACATTCTCGCACGAAATCAAGGCAAGTCCAGCCCGATTCCCCACTCACCAACCCGGAAGGCTGCCCACCACAGGTTCCAGCAGATCCCTGAGTCCGATCACCCCCACCGGCCGATCACCTTCGGCCACGACAGCCAGCGACACCCCGCCCTGACGAAGCAGCCGAAGCACCTCCAGGGCCGGCGTCGTGGGCGCCACCACCACCGCGGGACGAGCCACCTCAGCCGGCGGCGCCTCCGGGTCAGCCAGGAGGTCGAGCGCCGTGGCCAGGCCCACGCACCGCCCTGCATGGTCCGTGACCGGGTAGCGAGCCTGGGGTCGACTCCGGAGCGTCTCTCGCACCACGGGTGGCGTGGTGCCCTCCGAGAGCGTCCGCACGCGCTTCCACGGCGTCATCAGCTCCACGGCCTGCCGGCGTGACAGTTGCAGCACCCGACCGGCCATGGCCACCTGCCGCTCGTCGACCGCACCACGCCCCTCGCGAAGCAGTTCCACCACGCGCTGCCGTGCATCCACCACCTCGGAGGGCACGAGACCGCATCGCCGCACCAGCAGGTCTCCCATCCACTGCACCAGTGGCACGGCGCCGATGGCGGTCAGGCCCCACCGGATCACCCGCACCGCCGGCGCCGCGCGAAGCGTCCACGCATCGGCGTGGATGCGAAAGAGCTCCTTCGGGAGGGTCTCGCCGAAGACCACCAGGAGTGGCAGCAGCACCACGGCGTTGATGGCCATGGCGGCCACGGTGCCGAATCCGGCGCCATCCAGCAGGTGACCGATCGCGTGGGAGGAGAGATCCCCCATGAGCACGTTGCCCAGCAGCAGCGTGGCCAGCCAGCGGTTGGGCACGCGCAGCTCGTCGACCAGCAGCCGGGCTCGCCGATCGCCGCGCTCGGCCCGCACGGCCAGCCGAAGCCGGCTGATGCTGTAGGCGCCCGTCTCCACGCCGGCGAAGAATGCGCAGCACGCCAGGCAGGCCACGAGCAGCCCGATCCAGGGCATCGCGTCACCCAGGCTCACGCGTGACCCTCCAGGGACCACTGCACGCGATCGATCCGGGCCCCGATCATGCGGAGCACCCGGACGCGGACGTCACCCAGCTGGATCTCGTCACCTTCCCGGGCCACTCGACCCAGACGCTCCATGATGGCCCCGGCCACGGTGTCGGACACCGAATCCGGCTCGCGAAGACCGAATCGCTCGAAGGCCTCGGTGAGGTCGGCATCACCTGGTCCCGTCCACCGACCAGCCCCCATCTCCACCCAGCCCTCGGCGGGCGCCTCGGCCTCGTGGCCACCGATCTCGCCCAGGGCATCGCGCAGGGTGACCAGG
>RFOC01000189.1 GCA_009926815.1 Planctomycetota bacterium | reverse complement strand
GGCGATGTTGGCGTACTGCGAGCAACCCACGCCATCGAAGCCGACCGTGGTGGTCACGAAGAAGTCCGGCGCAAAGCCGGCATCAAAGCGGAGTCCGGGGAACGCGTTGGCCGTGTCCTCGCCCATGGCGTTGAGGCCGTTGAAGTCCACGTCGGGGTTGTCGCTGCGGAGGGCGTTCTGGCCCGCGTCGGCGACGCAGTCGATGAAGACCTCGAGCTTGTTGAAGTTGCTCTGGAAGTTTCCAGAGAAGAACAGGTAGAGGTTGCCGCCCTCGACGTCGACCTTGATCCAGGCGCCATCGAGTTCGCTGCCGTCAGCCCATCCGTTCATGCCACCCGGCGCGTTGCCGAAGCCCGTGGCGACGGCTTGCGCCGACTTCGGATTGCCGTAGTCCGCATCCAGCACACCATCGACCACGATCTGTCCGAAGGCGTTCGAGGCGATTCCAGCGACCAGTGAAACCATGGCGAGAGACTTCATTTCTTCTTCTCCAGTTGTGTGTTAAAGGCCTTGCGCTTCGGAGACACCGACACCACAATTGGCGCCTTGGTGCCGGCCTCCGAACGGGTGGAAAGGTAGCCCTGAACAGAGGTTGTGCCAGAAGAAAACCATGAATTCACCAACGCTTTTGTCCGGAATCCGGTCCTTGATTCCGGAGTCCCGAATCCTGGATCAAGCCGGCTTCGGGCCAAAATGCCTTGATCTCACCCAAGTTCCTTCGGACCCCGCACGCCGCCCGAAGGCAACCTATAACCCCACCATGCCTCGGTTTGCGATCAGGGTGGCCTACGACGGCACCGACTTTCACGGCTGGCAGCGGCAGGAGCCCCCCGGGGGCGAACCGCTTCGGACGGTGCAGGGCGTGCTGGATCGAGCCCTGACCGAGGTCCTCCAGACCCGGGTGGGCTGCCAGGGGGCCAGCCGGACCGATTCGGGCGTGCATGCCGAGGGCCAGGTGGCCGCTTTCACCGCCGACTGCCGAATTCCGGTCGACCGAATCCCCGCGGCGCTCAACGCGCGTCTGGAAGAGGACGTGCGGATCATGGCGGCATGGGGCGTGCCGGATGACTTCGATCCCGTGGGAGATGCCCTGGCCAAGGGCTACAGGTACGAGATCGCGCCCGCCCCGCCGTTCACCGCTCGCCTCCCCTTCGATCGTCGAATGGTCTTCCGCACCGCCCACGGACTCGACGCGGGCCGCATGCGACGGGCGGCGGCGGCCCTGGTGGGCACGCATGACTTCTCGGCCTTCGCGCATGCCCAGCACGGACGCGAGAGCCCGGTTCGCACCGTGTTCAGTTGCGAGGTGAGCACGCTGCTCGACGACCGTGTGACGATCGACGTCTCCGGCAGCGGATTCCTCTACAACATGGTCCGGATCATCGCGGGCACCCTGGTCGAGGCGGGCCGGGGCCGCATCGAACCAGCGTCCGTGCCCGACATCCTGGCCTCGCGGGATCGCTCCCGCGCCGGACCCACGCTCCCGGCCCAGGGGCTGCGGCTGCGGTGGATCCACTATGCCGAGGATCGCGCCGAACCCCGAACCACGGAGAAGGGCCCCGAATGAAGACCTTGAACGTCGCCGTGATCGCCGCCCATCCTGACGATGCCGAACTGGGCATGGGCGGCACCATCGCCCTGCTGGTGTCGCAGGGTCACCATGTGACCGTGATCGACGCCACCGACGGCGAACCGACGCCCTTCGGCGATCCGGTCACGCGAGCCCGCGAGGCCGCGGAGGCGGCGAAGGTGCTGGGGTGCGACCGCGTGAATCTGGGCTGGCCGAACCGGCGACTGGAGCACACGCTGGCCGCGCGGCACCGCCTGGCCGGCGAACTTCGCACGCGCCGCATCGACGTGATGTTCGTGCCGCACCCGGAGGACGCGCACCCCGATCACCGGGCCCTGACACGGATCTGCGAGGATGCCCGCTTCGACGCCAAGCTGACCAGGTGCGAACTGCCCGGCGATCCGCATCACCCGCGACGACTCCTGCACTACTTCTGCACGCACCTGCGCTCCGTCCCGCACCCCTCGCTGGTGATCGATTGCGGCGGCTTTGCCGAGGCCAAGATGCGTTCGATCGGCTGCTACCGAAGCCAGTTCGAGGCGAACCCCGCCAACCGGGGCGTGCCCGCATGGATCGAGGCCATGGGCCGTTTCTACGGAAGCCGCATCGGCGCAGCGTTCGGCGAGCCGTTCTCGGCGCCCGAGTGCGTGGGACTTCGCGACCTGTCCGCCCTGCTGCCCTGACTCAGGCGAGCCGGCGAACGATCTCGACCAGGCTCTCGCCCACGTGCTGGAGCTGTCGCGGCGAGAGTTCCGGATAGATCGGGATGGCGATGACCTCGCCGGCCGCCCGCTCGCTGTGCGGGAAGACCCCCGGCCGATAGCCCAGGAACTCGAAGCACTTCTGCTGGTGCAGCGAGAGCGGATAGTAGATCTCGGTGCCGATCTTCCGGGCGGCCAGCTCGTCTCGCACCTTGTCCCGGATGGCCGCAGGCACGCGGACCACGTACTGGTTGTAGATGTGCCGGGCACCCTTGGGAGCGGCGGTCGGGAAGCGGATGGGCAGACCGCCGGCATCCACGGGCGTGCGGCTGTCCGAGGCACCGGCATCCGCCAGGAACCGGTCGTACCACGCCGCGTTGCGCTGGCGGGCGGAGCTCCAGGCATCGAGGTGCCGGAGCTTGATGGACAGCACCGCCGCTTGCAGCGCATCGAGCCGGCTGTTCATGCCGATCTCGTGGTGGAAGTACTTGGGCTCCATGCCGTGGTTGCGAAGCCGCTTCAGGCGGGCCGCGCGGGCATCGTCGCCGGTCACCAGGATGCCGCCATCGCCGAACCCGCCGAGATTCTTGCTGGGGAAGAAGCTGTAGGTGCCCACGTCACCGATCGTGCCCACGGGCCGACCGTGCACGTCCTCGGTGCCGATCGCCTGAGCGCAATCCTCGACCACCTTCAGGCCGCGAGCCCTGGCGATTCCCATGATGGCGTCCATGTCGGCGGACTGGCCGAAGAGGTGCACCGGCATGAGGGCCTTGATGCCCTTGTGGCACCCGAACGCCTGCTCCACGCTCCGCGGGCAGATGTTGTAGGTGACCGGATCGATGTCCACGAACACGGGCCGCGCACCCAGGCGGTGCACGCTCCCGGCCGTCGCGAAGAAGGTGAAGGTGGGAATGATCACCTCATCCCCTGGCCCGATGTCCAGCGCCTGCAGGGCCAGCACGATCGCGTCGCTGCCGTTGGCGCAACCGATGGCGTGCTTGGCGCGGCAGTAGGCGGCGGTCGCCTTCTCCAGTTCCTCCACCTTGGGGCCACCGATGAAGTACTGGCTCTCCATCACCTCGCGAACCACCGGCTCGATCTCCGCCCGCAGGGCGGCGTACTGGGCCTTCAGGTCAAGCAGCGGAACCGTGATGTCCGTGGCGGTGGCGGAGGTCATTCCGCAAGTGTAGCCGGACCCCAAGGGAAGCTCAGCGACCCGTGCTTCCGAAACCGCCGCGGCCACGGGCGGTTTCCTCGATTTCATCCACCTCGCGCACGCCAGCCCGGGCCACCGGGGCCACCACGAGCTGCGCGATGCGCATGCCGTGCTCGATCACGAAGGTCTCGCGCCCCAGGTTGATGAGGGCCACCACCGCCTCGCCGCGGTAGTCGCTGTCGATGGTGCCCGGGGCGTTGGGCACCGTGATGCCATGCTTGGCGGCCAGGCCGCTCCGAGGCCGCACCTGACCCTCGAATCCGGAGGGAATGGCCATGATCCAGCCCAGGGGCACGCGCACCAGATCACCCGGCTGCAGCGACAGCGGCGCGTCCAGACAGGCATGCAGATCCATGCCGGCGGCCTCGGCACTCTGGTAGGCGGGCAGCTGCGCCTTCGCGTGCAGTCGCTTGAAGCGGACCTCGGTGTGGCTCATGCCCCGAATCTACTTCGCCGCGAGGATCGCCTGCAGCACCTCGGCGGCGTGCGCCTCGGGCTTCACCTTGTCCCATCGCTGGATCACGGTGCCCCCCGGACCCACCAGGTACGTGATGCGCGCGATGCCCATGTACGTCTTCCCGTACATCGACTTCTCCTGCCAGGCGCCGAGCCGCTTGGCCAGCGCAGGCACGCCGTCCTTGCCTGGCTCGTCCACGATCAGGTCGAAGGGCAGGCCGAACTTGGCGGCGAACTTCGCGTGGCTCTCGGCGCCATCGGCGCTCACGCCGTACAC
>RFOC01000188.1 GCA_009926815.1 Planctomycetota bacterium | reverse complement strand
CCGTGTACAGGAACGGCGACCTGGCCGCGCTCGAGGCGAAGCTGGCCGAGGCGCGCGCGAACCCCGCCGTGACCGGCACCATCTGGGTGGTCACCGACGGCGTGTTCAGCATGGAGGGCTCGCTGGCCAACCTGCCGAGGATCCGCGAGGTCTGCGACCGCTTTGGCGCGCTGCTGGTGGTCGATGACAGCCACGGCACCGGCGTGATGGGCCGGACTGGCCGCGGCACGCACGAGCACTGGAACATGCCCGCCACGAAGGTCGACTACTTCACCGGCACGCTGGGCAAGGCGCTCGGCGGCGGGGCGGGCGGCTACATCGCGGGCAGCCGCGAGGCCATGGACCTGCTGGTGCAGCGGGGCCGGCCCACGCTGTTCAGCAACGCGCTGCCGTGCACCATCGCGTGCAGTGCGCAGCGGGCGATCGAGATCCTGATGCGCGAGCCGCAGCGCGTGGAGAAGCTGCGGAAGAACGTCCTGGCGGCGCGCGCGGGCATTCGCGAGGCGGGCTTCGAGGTGCTCGAGAGCCCGACCGCCATCTGCCCGATCATCGTGCATGACACCGCGAAGGCGATCGCCATGAGCAGGCGCCTTCTGGAACTCGGCGTGTTCGTGATCGGATTCGGCTACCCCGTGGTCCCGGAGGGCCACGCCCGCCTGCGCGTGCAGATCAGCGCCGCGCATGAGTCGGAGCACATCCAGAAGCTGGTCGACGGCCTGAAGAGGCTGAAGAAGGAGTTCTGAGTCATGGCAAGCGCAGCAGCGAAGACGACCGCGATCCGCAAGCGACGGCCCATCCTCCGCACCACTGGTCTGGTGGTGCTCGGGGTGATCGTGATCTACGGCGGCTTCGCCCTGTATCTGGCCACGCGCCCGGTGGTGATCTCGCTCGATGCGGTACAGAAGGCCCGCGAGGCGCTGCCGAAGCCCGCGAAGCCGGGGGACGCCGCTTGGCCGGCGTACCGCGACGCCATGGTGGCCATGGGTTTCAGCGAGGGACGTCTGCAGAACGAGTCCGTGGGCGACGCGATGGGCGACCATCCCGGCGATGAAGGTTGGTCGGGCGTCTCGGCATGGCTCGACGCCAATCAGGCGGGCCTGCAGAAGGCCCGGGCCGCGTCCAGCCGCCCGATGTTCGGGTTCCCGCTCGGGGGTGACCGCAGCCCGGCGGATGATGCGTTCTTCGGCAAGGTTTCCACCTACTCGTTCAACAAGGGTGACTGGCGCGATCGCGCCGATTTCCCCATGCTGGGGCTGTCCCTGCCGCAACTGGGTTCGCTCCGTGGTGTCGCTCGTGTGCTCGAGTCCGACATGTTCCGCGCGGCCGAGCAGGGTGATGGCGAGCGTGCCACGCAGGATCTCCAGGCCCTGATGGCCATGTCCATCCATGTGGCGGAGGGGCGGGTCCTGATCAGCGACCTGGTCGGCATGGCCATCCGCAGGCAGGCGGTGACGTCACTCGTCGCGATCCTCGAATGGAAGCCAGCCGTCTTCACCGACGACCAGCTGCGTCGCATGCAGACCTCCCTGCGGTCGGTGCCCGCGTCGCTCGAGCGCCTCGATCTGGCCATGGAGCGACTGATGTTCGAGGATGCCGTGCAGCGATTCTTCTCCGACGATGGCCAGGGCGACGGCTGGTTCGTGCCCTCATGGGCTCAGATGCGCATCGTCAGCGTGGTCGAGGGCACCTCCGCGAATCCGGGCAACCGGGAACGGGCGGTGCCCCTGGCCGCCACGGCGTTCGTGTCGGTGCTTCGGCCCATCGGTTCGGTGATGGTGGCTGGCCGTCGCGAGACGCTGGCTCACTACGAGGCGTTCACGCGCGAGCTCGAGGCCGCCTCGGTGGGTTCGCCGCGGCTCGTTCTCGAGCAGGTCACCCCGATCGATGCCCGGCAGGAGGTGCAGTCCGGCGACGCTCGGCAGCGGACGCGGTACTTCCTGGAGACCCTGCTCGTGCCCGCGCTCTCGAGGGCCGCGGTGAACTTCGCCGTGGACCGCGCCAGCCGCGATGCCGCGTGCGTCGCGATCGCCGCGGAACTCTTCCATCGCGCCAACAAGCGATGGCCCAGGAGCGCCGCTGAGCTGGCTCCATTCAACGGTGGCCAGGCGCCCGCCGATCCCTGGGCAGACGCCCCGATCCGCATGGCCGAGGACAAGAACGGCTTCCGCATGTGGTCGGTGGGACGCGATGGCCAGGATGACGGCGGAGGCGATCGGCGGGCCCTCGACGCTGGTGGGGCGACCGTGACCTCCACGGCGGCCAACCACGGTGATCTCAGCGGGCAGCCGATGGATTGGGTCTGGTTCGCCCCGCGTGGCAACCTGGATCGCTGGAAGGACTGACGCGGTCGCGTCTCACCACGTCGGCCACGTGGCCGGCGGGGGAGGCGCGTCGTCTCGCTGCACCACGGCCTCGATGAAGCCGTAGGGGCGATCGGCCGCGATGTGCACCTCGTTGCGGTTCTCCTGCCCGAAGGGGGAGAGGTCGACCACGAAGTGATGCTTGTTCGGCAGGCTCAGGCGGACAGCCGCGATGGCGGCCTGCCGCTTGAGCACGGCCTCGCCCATCGCGTAGAGCGTCTGCTGCAGCGACAGGCTGTAGTGGTCGGCGTAGGTCGACAGCAGCGCGTCCATGGCGTCGGCGTGCGTGGCGGCCCAGTCGATGTTGCCCAGCCTTGCCGGATCGCACTCGCTCCATCGCCAGCGTGCGGTGACCTCGGTGGCCATGATGCGGTCGTCGGTCTCCTTGAGCGTGGTGAAGCGATCCCGGACGTAGTCCTTGAAGGCGCTGTCACCCGTCTTGAGCACCACCAGTTTCTCCACGCCACTGCTCACCCAGGTCCGCATCCCACCGCCATGCCGGCTGGCCCGCACGGTCGCCACGCGCACGTGCGAGCCGTCGCGCTGGAACGCGCGAGGATGCGGCGTGCCCTTGCTCACGATGCGGTGCCAGGGGTACTGCTCGATGCGGATCTCGGCACCGCTCACGTGCGTCTGCGTGCCCAGGAAATGCCTGGCCAGGGCGATGCCGAAGGCCTCGGGCTCGAGGGGCCCGAGCTCATGCGACAGGGCGAACACCGTGTTCTTCTGCGTGTCGGTGGGCAGCACCTTGGCGTTGTCGCCGGTCAGGTGCGTGTCGGCGAAGTCGCCCATCAGCTGCACGGACACGTTCAGGTCCAGGATGTCGTGCGCGTCGCCGCGGCGCGTGATGCGGAAGACGCGGTTCTCCGCCTTGCCGTAGCGGTTCTCGCCCAGCACGATGGCCATGGTCAGCTTCCTCGGTACGTGCTGTAGCCGAAGGGGCTCAGCAGCAGGGGCACGTGGTGGTGGCGGCCGGCGTCGGTCACCTCGAACTCGATCGAGACGCTGGGAAAGAAGCAGGTCGATCCACGGGCCGCATGCCATGCGCCCGTGCCGAAGGTGATTCGATGGATTCCCGCGGCGAGCGGACCCGCGAGCACGGACTTCACCCGGCCGTCGGCGTCGGTCGTTCCGGCGCCCACCTCGCGCCAGGCGGCTCCATCCTTCCACTCGCAGCGCACCTGCATGCCCGAGGCGGGCAGGCCGGTCGCGGTGTCGAGCACGTGCGTGGAAAGTCCGTGCGAGGCGCTCACGCAAGCAGGCTAGATCCAAGCGCCGCAGGGGTCAATCATGCGCGCGGGTGGTAGCCTCGAAAGATGCCTGCTGCGGATCGCATGCCGCCGGTCGCGCCCATGTATCGGGAATTCCTCTCCGAGGCGTGGGTGAGCCACCTGCTCGCTCAGGCGGAGCCCGTGCCCGGCGTTCCCGGCCTGCGGCAGGTGGGCGTCTCCGCTGGCCTCGAGACGGGTGAAGCCATGGAATTCCTGCGCGACCTGCACGATGCGGTGCGTGCGGATCTCGCCCGGGTGCTCGATCGCCGCCGCGCGGACCGCGCCTTCATCGACGAGCGCACCCGCGCCTGCGTGGGACTGAACCGGAGCCTGGGAACGGGATTCCGCGATCCGGAGTACGCCACGGTGATCGGCATGCAGGATGGCGAGGGACGCGTGGTCATCGGTCCGCTTCGCCCCGACTACGCCGAAGGCGCGGGCCGGACTCCGGTGGCTCCTGTGCCGGCCTTCCTGCAGGGGCATCACGTGACGCTCTTCGGGCCGCCGGATGACCCCAAGCTCTCCATCAACGCCATGAACGCGTTCCACAGGCGGCTCGAGGGTGAGCCGGCCATCGTGGAGGAACTGCTCAGGGCATCGCCGTTGGTGGCCATGTGGGGTGCCGACGACGAGGACTCGAAGACGCCGCTGCGAGCGGATCTGGTGCAGGCGGGCGAGAACCTGAC
>RFOC01000187.1 GCA_009926815.1 Planctomycetota bacterium | reverse complement strand
TGGCCGCCGCCGCCGCAGGCACGCTGACGCCGACGGTGCTGGAGCTGAGTGGCGCGGACACCGCCATGGTGCTGGCGGACGCGGACCCCGCGAAGGCCGCGGCGAGACTCTGGCAGGCCTTCACCATGAACGCCGGGCAGACCTGCATCGCGCCGCGCCGGGCGCTGGTCGATCGGCGCGTGTACCGAGCCTTCCTGGATGCGATGGCGCCACTCGCGGCGGGCGCTCGGCCGGTCCGCCTGGCCTCGGCGGAGGAGGCGAGCCGCTGCCACGCCCTGGCGGTCGCCGCGGTGCAGCGTGGCGGGCGGAGCCTGAGCGGCGTGCTCGAGCCGGCCGCGGATGGCTGGATCCGGCCGCTGGTGGTGGCCGATTGCCCGGTTCCGGTCGAACTCTTCCATGGCGCTCACTTCGGGCCCGTGCTGGCCGTGGTGCCGGTGGATGGTCTGGCGGAGATGATCGCCCTGCACGCGCGGGTGCCGCATCGGCTCTCGGCCAGCGTGTACACGCGCGACGTGGCACGACTGCGGCGCGATCCGGCGTTCATGGCGGCGCTTGGCGTGTCGCTGATCACCTTCAACGAGAGCATCACGCCGATCGGTCATCCGGGCGTCGCGCTGGCGGGCGTGGGCTCGAGTGGATGGGGTGCCACGCGCGGCGAGGCGGGCCTGCTGGAACTCTCGAGGCCGCTTTCGGTGGCGGAGACGGCCGCATGGACGCCGGCGGCGATCCCGCCCGAGGGTTCGCTGCTGCGGACGCTGGATCGACTGGTGGGATGGTGGCATGGTGCGGTGCGTCCGAGGTCGCTGACCGATCCGGGCACGGTGCATGGCGCGGGCACGGGAACTTCGATCAACGTGAAGGAGATGCAGTCATGAGCCAGCGGGCGATCGTGGTGGGCGGAGGACTGGCCGGTCTCGCGGCGGCGGTCGAGTTGACCAGCGCCGGCATGCAGGTGACGGTGGTCGAGCGCAACGCGCACCTGGGCGGCAAGATGAACGTGCTGGACGAGGCTGGTTTCCGCTTCGACATGGGACCCACCATCCTGACGATGCCGCAGGTGGTGCGCGGCATCATCGCCCGCAGCGGTCGGCGTCCCGAGGACTATCTCTCGCTGGTCCGCCTGGATCCGCAGTGGCGATGCCTGTACGAGGACGGCACCCGCATCGACCTGCTCGAGGACACCGGCGCCATGGCGTCGGCCATGGACCGGCAGTTCCCGGGGATGGGCGCCGGGCAGGGCTGGAAGCGGTTCGTGGACTGGAGCCGGCGCATGTATCGCCTGAGCGAGCGGGTCTTCTTCTACAAGGACCTCGGTGGCATCGTGGACCTGATGCGGAAGCCTCCCACCGGCGATCCGGGCATGCTGCTCGATGTGGCGGCCATGCGGATGCACAGCACCGTGGCGCGGACGGCCCACAAGTGGATCGCCGAACCGCACCTCCGACAGCTGAGCGAGCACTTCCTGCAGTACGTGGGCTCGAGCCCGTTCCTGGCGCCGTCCATCCTGGGCCTGATCGCGTCGGCGCAGGTGGACCACGGGTGCTGGTACAGCATGGGCGGCACGCGGCAGGTGGCCAGGTCGCTGGAGCGCATCCTCCGCGAGGAGGGCGCCGAGCTGCTCAACGGCACGGGCGTGCGCCGGATCCTTCGGCGTGAATCGGTGGCCAGCGGCGTGGAACTGGAGGATGGCCGCACGCTGCACGCGGACCTGGTGGTGAGCAACTGCGACGTGCAGCGGACCTACCGGGACCTGCTGGGCGACGGCGGCAGCCTGCGGGAGCAGCAGGGCATCGCGCAGCGCTACACCCCGGCGTGCAGCGGCGTGGTGCTGTACCTGGGGCTGGATCGCCAGTACGACCATCTGCTGCATCACAACTTCCTGTTCAGCCGCGATTCGGTGGCGGAGTTCGACGACATCTACGCCAGGGGAATCCCGGCGCGAGATCCCACGATCTATCTCTGCGTGCCCAGCCGGACCGATCCGGCGCAGGCGCCCGCGGGCGGCGAGGCCCTCTACGCCCTCATCCACACGCCGTACCAGCGTGCGGGACAGCGGTGGGAGGGGCCGGGCGGACTGCTGGAGCAGTACCGGCCCGTGATCCTCGAGAAGCTCAAGCGGTTCGGCATGCCGGATCTGGAGAGCCGCATCCGCGTGGAGCGACATCTCTCGCCGGAACTGATCGGCCGCATGTACAACGCCGAGGGAGGCGCGATCTACGGCCTGGCGAGCCACGGGCGGCTGCACGGCGGCTTCAAGCCCCGCAACCGGAGCCCGGTGCTCCGCAACCTGTACCTGGCCGGCGGAAGCGCGAATCCCGGTCCGGGCGTGCCCATGGTGCTCATGAGCGGCGTGACGGCCGCATGGTCGGCGCTGGAGGATCGCGGCATGAGCACGGCGGGGCGGCGCGACGCCTCGCCTCGCCTCGAGGCGGTCGGGGCATCGTGAGCGGGATCGAGATCGCCGATCGCTGGAGCCCGCGTTTCGCCGCGTTCTTCGGGTGGTACGCGGGACGGCAGTTGGCCGGTCGCTTCCACGCGGTGCGACTGGCCCGGGGCAGCGTGGCGGAGCTCGCGGCGCTGCGCGAGACCGACGGGCCCGCGCTGGTGGCCCTGAGCCATGCGTCCTGGTGGGATCCCATGGTGGCGGTGTGGCTGCACAGGCGTTTCTTCCCCAACCGCGGCAACGTCACGCCGATGGACGCCAGGGAACTGGCCCGTTTCCGCTTCCTCACCCGGCTGGGGATCTTCGGGATCGATCCCGATGATCCGGCATCGCTCCCGGCCATGGTTCGCCACGTGGAGGCGAGACTCTCGTCCATGCCCCGCGGCACGTTCGTCGTGACGCCGCAGGGTCGCTTCACGGATGTGCGCGAGCCGGTCGCCCTTCGTCCGGGCGCGGCGTCGGTGCTGGCGGGCGTTCGCGGCATGCAGGCCTGGTGCGTGGCGGTGGAGTACGCGTTCTGGGTGGACGCGCGGCCGGAGATCTTCATTCGCGTGCAGCGGGTGCCGGCGCCGGCGGAATCCCGTCGCGCCGCGTGGCAGGTCGCGCTGCAGTCGGCCATGCAGGACAACGCGGACGCGCTGGCCCACGCGGTCCGCTCGCGGCAGGCGGAACGGTTCGATGGCGTGCTCGGCGGGGAGGCCCGTGTGCACCCGGTGTACGACCTCTGGCTCCGGGTGCGAGGACGCTCGCGCGGCATCGAGGTGGGCCATCGGAGGCCGGGCTGACATGCCGATGCACCCCTGGCTGGCTGGCGCGTCGCTGGCCTGTGCGCTGCTGCCGCTGGCGATGACCCTGATCAATCTCCGGCTCTATCGGCGCCAGTCGCCGCCCGCCGAGCCGCTCGATGCATCCGAGACGGTGGCCGTCTGCATTCCCGCCCGCAACGAGGAGGCCAACATCGAGGCCTGCGTGGAGTCGGTGGCGGCACAGCGCGGCGTGGTGGCGCAGGCGCTGGTCTACGACGATCAGAGCACCGATGGCACGCCCGACCTGCTGCGGCGCATGCAGGCTCGCGGACTTCCGCTGCGGGTGGTGGGCACCGAGGCCCTGCCGGAGGGCTGGAACGGCAAGCAGTGGGGATGCGATCGGATGGGTCGCGCGGCGGACGCACGGTGGCTCCTCTTCACGGACGCCGACGTGCGGCTGGAGCCCGGCGCCGTGGCCGCGGCCGTGGACTTCGCCAGGCGAAGCGGAAGCGACCTGGTGAGCACGGTCCCCCAGGAGATCTGCGGAACCCTGGGCGAGGGCCTGGTGGTTCCGCTGATCCACTTCGTGCTCCTGGGGTACCTGCCCATGGGCTTCATGCGGCGCGATCCGCGCGCCTCGCTGGCCGCGGGATGCGGCCAGTTCCTGCTGGTGCAGCGGCAGGCCTGGCTGCGAAGCGGCGGACACGCGGCGTTCCGGGACAGCATGCACGATGGCATCAGGCTCCCCCGAAGCGTCCGGCAGTCGGGAGGCCGCACGGATCTCTTCGATGGCACGAGCCTGGTCCGGTGCCGCATGTACCGAGGCTTCCGGCAGACCTGGCGAGGCTTCGCCAAGAACGCCTACGAGGGTCTGGGCCATCCGGGCGTGCTGGCGTTCTTCACCGTGGTTCACCTGATGGGACACGTGCTGCCCTGGGGGCTGCTGGCCCTGTGGAGCGTGGGCCTGATCCGTTGGGAGCCGGCGGCGCTGGCCATGGCCGCCCTGGTGGCCGGCCTGCTGACTCGCGTGCTGCTGTGCGTGCGCTTCCGGCACCCCTGGTGGACCGTGCCGCTGCACCCGCTGAGCCTGATCACGCTGACCGCGATCCAGTGGTGGAGCCTGTGGCTGCAGTG
>RFOC01000186.1 GCA_009926815.1 Planctomycetota bacterium | reverse complement strand
GGCCCCCGTGCTTCAGACCCGGCTGCTGGCATCGCTCCACGTGGCCGAGGGTTTCGACACCGACACGCTGGGCACGTTCACGCGGGATGTGCCCCGCCCGGGCACCCAGCTCGAGGCGGCGCGTCGCAAGGCCCGATTGGCCATCGAACTTTCCGGACACCGTCTGGGCCTCGGCAGCGAGGGCTCGTTCGCGGCCGACTCGCTTGGACTGATCCCATGGAACCTGGAGCTGCTGGTGCTCATTGACGCCGATCGCGACATCGAGGTGGTGGGCCTGTCGCAGGGCCCGGGGCTTCATGTGCACGGCGAAGCGCGAGACGAGCGAGAGCTCAGGGCGGTGGCCGAGCGAGCCGGATTCCCCGAACATGGCCTGGTGCTCCGACCAGACACCCAGCATGATCACCGTCTCCAGAAGGGACTCCGGAGCTGGGATGCACTGCGCACCACGTTCGACCATGCGCTTCGGCAGTCGCGAACCGGAGTCGTGTTCGTGGAGAACGACCTCCGCGCCCACATGCATCCCTCACGCATGGCCATGATCGAGAGGGCCGGGGAGGACCTGGCCGAACGCCTCACCTCGGCCTGCCCGGCTTGCGGATCGCCCGGTTTCGGCCTGCTGGAGACGGTTCCCGGATTGCCGTGCGAGTGGTGCGGCATGCCCACGTCCCTTCCCGTGGCCGATCGGTTCGCCTGCGTGCGATGCAATCGCCGGGAGGATCGGCTTCGCGGCGGCCCCGTGACCGCGGATCCGGGACGTTGTGAACGGTGCAATCCGTGACGGCCGGGGCCAGCAGCGTCAGCTTGGGACGCGACGCCGCGCCATACGCTCAGCAGGAATCCACGAAGGCAAGCAGCAGCACGGCCAGATCTCCCGCCGTGACCTCGCCATCTCGGTCCAGATCCGCCGCGCAGCCCGAGGCACCGAAGTCGAGCAGCATGACACCGATGTCGCCCGCATCGACGACGCCCGATCCGTCCAGGTCGGCCAGCGGCCTGCACGCCACGGCAAGGGCAGCGTTGTAGAAGGCCCACTGACCCGGCCCCATGGCTGGCAGCAGGTCACTGGCCGAGTGCCCGATGCCTGGCACCACCGTCAGCGTGTTCGAAACGCCCAGCGAGGCGAGGAACGCGTCGAACTCCTGGTTCATGGGCACCAGCGTGTCGAGTGAACCGATCGCCTGCCGGACCACCGTGCCACGCCCGATCGCGGCTGCGGCGTTGGCGGCCGCCACCGTCTTGGGGTGCTGCAGCGTGTAGTAGGCGGGATCGCTCCCCCAGACCTTCGCGTAGATGGCGGCTCGCTTGGCCGGTGAAATGTCGCTGCCCAGCGGAGCCTCCAGGAAGTCGTCCTGCAGCGGACCCGCCCCCAGCATGGAGAGGCCCGCGAACAGGTCGGTGCGGCGGAAGCCCAGCCGGCCCGTGCCCTGCCCGCCCATGCTGAAACCCTCCAGAATGCGGTGCCGCCCGCCAAGCGTTCGGAAGTTGGCATCGACGAAGGGCAGCAGGTCATCAAGCACCACGCTCTCCATGGGCACCAGGCCGCTCTTGGAGTCGCACCACATGCTGTCCGGCATGCCGTTGGGGAAGAGCAGGATCATGGGAGGAATCGCCCCTTGCGCCATGGCCGTGCCGAAGTACGCGGAGAGCCACGCGATGCCCAGCGTGCCGTCTCCCGATCCATGCAGCCAGATCAGCAGAGGGAAGCGTCGCGCGGGCTGCGCCGTGTACTCGGGAGGCAGCCACACATGGAAGCTGACCGCGGTGCCCGCTGCAGCACTTTCGAAGGTTCCATACTGAACACCCGGCGCAGTCACGGGGGCAGTCACCCACTGCGCACGCGCCGGGCCGGCCAGGGCCACGATGGCGGCAAGGACCATGCCTGGAATGAGAGAACGAGTCGGCATCGGCCCCTGCAACGTGACTGGTTTCAGGCCCATTGCCAGAACCAGCACTGAATTTCCAACCCCTTCTGCCGGAATCAGGACCTTGCCTCGGGCGATTTCGGAGAGCCGGCCCAGAGCCATCGGCATGCCGAGGCTCCGCGAAGGACCTCCTGCAGCGTGTCCCGAGCCGAGGCAGCGCGGCTGACCTGCACGCGGATCAAGCCCGAGGCCCCCCGCCCCGGCCCCGGCAACAGCACTCGCTCCACCGGAACGCCCAGCGCCCTCGCCCCATGCACGGTGGCCATGGCCAGCAACTGCATCGGGTCCGTGCGGTCGCGTTGCCACAGCAGCCGCATCTCATCGAGCACCGAGATGGTCGGCGCATCGCCAAGCACGATTGCGCTGTCCGTGCCCAGGGCCACGGGCAATCCCGCGGCCAGCAGTTCCCGGTAGCGATGCGGCGGCTGCCCGTGCTCCGGGTGATGGAAGTACGCGCTCGCTCGCGGGCAGTACACCGGCACGCACGCGCGGTCCTGACCGGCATCGCTCACCAGCCGGGCAAGGTCGGCATCGGAGAGGTCGTTCAGGTGCACCAGCGCCGCACCAGTGCCGCGCAGCAGCGGATGCACACGCTCGACGGGGCGCATGCCCCAGCCTCGCAGTTCGGGCGTCCAGGCACCCACGCTCTTGAGCAGGTCCGCGAAGCGTCCGGAGCCATCCTGCACGAAGCGGACTTCATCCGTGGTCTCCGAAAGGTGCGTGGCCACTGGAAGACCAAGCGCCGCCGCCGCCGCATACACGGCATCGCTGCAGGAGTAGGGTGCATGCGGACTCACGCCGAGGCGGATCCCGTGGGCATTCGCCGCCGCGGCGCCCGCAAGCCCCTGCACGAACGAAACGCCCCGCTCGGACGCGGTACCGATGCCGAACACCTCCACGTAGGACACCCCTTCCAGCCCCAGCGAAGGTGCCGAGGCCCGCAATGCCTCCACCGCTTCCAGCCCGAAGTTTCCGGCGATGTCGCCGATGAAGCCCGTGCCGCCCGCCACGCTGCGTGCGGCGCCTTCGCGCACCGAGGCCGCGATGGCCCCGGGCGTGGTGGCTCTTCGCGCACGCACCTGGCCCGCCCATTCCGCGAAGTTGCCGTTGAAGACAATGGCCCCCACCGCGGTCAGGTCCAGGTGCGCGTGGGCGTTCACCAGGGGCGGCAGCGCCATGTGGTCGCTCAGGTCGACCACCGGGCCAGCTGCGTGCCCCACCTTCTCGGGGGTGTCCACCACCACCGGACCCGCGTGGTCGAACACCGCAACCGCCGGCGCCAGGACTCGCCTGGCATCCGCCGCTGCGGCCAAACGCACCGCCACGCGCCCGGTCGGGCTGCCGGAAACGAGCGAGCGCAGATCGGGCCCTTCGGACGCGGTCATGATCGTGAAAGCCTAGCGGTGGGACATGCGGCGGACTCGCCCCAGTGATCAGGAACACCCCTTCCGGCAGGAGATCACGAGCAGCGAATGACCTCGACCGGACCCACCTGCAGCATCCCATCGCTCAGGATCCTCGCTCGCAGTCCACCACGGCCGCGCATCCGCCGCTCCGCCCCGGGTGCGATCGCCGCATCCATCCAGGCGCAGGGCTTGCATTCCTCGCTGCCGCGGAACCGCACGCCGCCCAGCACGAACTCCTGTCCGATCAGGCTGGACAGGTCGATGCCGGAGGTGAGCACGTTCCGCCGCGTGGCCGCCAGATCTCGGCGCGCCTGCGGAACCTCGAATGCACCCCAGAGGTCCTCCAGGGTCTCCCGAGCCACGAAGGTGACCTGTCCCTTGTAGTCGGGCTTGTGATCGAAGTACCGATCGCCCCGCAGGCCGCGGCCCGCCACGCACTCCACCCGTTCGACGGCAACAACCGGGTGCGACAGCGGTTGACCCACGCTCTGGCCGGCGAAGCTGTGCCCCGCCGAGATGAAGAGCCGATCGATCGATGGGCCGGCCGTCTTCGATGACTCGGGATTCCGCAGCGGCATGCTCACATGCTAGAGGCAAGGGCGTGCGTCCCCGCGAGCGCCACTCTCGCCGGCCGGTGCATGCTCACTTCACCTTCGAGAGCACCTCAACCCCGTCGATGGCCCCGCGCAGCAGCGGCTTGAGCCCCTCCTGAGAGAGTCGCTTTGCCGCGCCCGCGTCGCCCTTCAGGTGCAGGTCGAAGAAGGCGAGCGTTGCGGCCTTGACCAGCGGCTGGGCGTCCTCACGCGTGCCCGAGGGCAGCTGCCGACGGCTTGTGCCCGTGGAATCCGTGAAGTCCAGGTGCCTTGCGTTGGCCAGCCAGATGAACTGGCTGCCCGGCGTGGGCCACAGCGCGAATGCATCCCTTCGATTCGTGGCGGGCTGGCCTGCCTGCTGATCATCCTTGCTGCCGGAGATGCCAAGCAGCGGCGCCTGCAGGCTGGCGAAGCTCTCCCGATGGAAGAA
>RFOC01000185.1 GCA_009926815.1 Planctomycetota bacterium | reverse complement strand
GAGCGTACTGCGTGTTGGCAGACGTTGTTGTGCCTACTTTTTACGTGGCCAGCAGGCTCCACGACGCGCCACCGTCATCCGATTGCGTCCGGTCGATGCCGGTACGGCCCCAGTTGTCAAAGAACGTCGGCATTGTAGGCCGGAATCGCCCGGGACCGAAACGGCGTTCACTTGGCGGCTTCGTCCACGGCCCGCAGCCGGTTCAGGCAGTTCAGGGCGGCCACCTTGTAGCACTCCGCGAAGGTGGGGTAGTTGAACACGGTGCTGAGGAAGTAGTCCAGTCCCCCGCCGAGCGCCATCACCGCCTGGCCGATGTGCACCAGTTCGGTGGCCTGACTGCCGATGCAGTGCACGCCGAGCAGCTTGCGGCTCTCGCGGTGGAAGATCAGCTTCATCATGCCGGAGTCGTCGCCACGGATCTGGCCTCGGGCGCTCTCGCTGTAGCGGGCGATGCCGATCTCGTAGGGGACGCACTCCTTGGTGAGCTGCTCCTCGGTCTGCCCCGCGCTGCTGAGTTCCGGAACCGAGTAGATGCCGAAGGGCCAGTGCGGGCTCATGCCCGGGTGCGGCACGCCGAACATCTCGCACGCCGCGATGCGGCCCTGCTCGTAGCTCGTGGCCGCCAGGCCAGGGGCGCCAATGAGATCGCCCGCGGCGAAGATCCAGGGCACCGAGGTGCGGAACCGGTCGTCCACGTGCAGGCGACCGCGATCATCGGCCTGCAGGCCGACCGAGCCCAGGTTGAGCGACTCCACGTTGCCCGTGCGGCCCGCGCTGACCAGCACCATCTCGGCGGTCAGCTTCTTGCCGCTCCGCGTGGTCACGGTGACCCGGGTGTGTCCCTCCGCCGTCCTCTCCTTGTCGGCCCCAGCCACCTCCTCGCCCAGCCGGAAGGTGACCTGGGACCGGCGCATCTGGTGCACCAGCTCGTCCACGATCTCGTGATCGATGAAGCCCAGCGGCCGATCGAACTTGTCCATCACCGTCACCTGCACGCCGGCGCAGGCGAACATGCTGGCGTACTCGATGCCGATCACGCCCGCGCCGATGACCAGCAGGGTGCGCGGCAGGCGAGGGGCCCGAAGGATGCTGTCACCGGTGAAGACGCACTCCGCATCCTCGCGCGTCTCGCCGGGCATGATGGCCCTGCTGCCCGTGGCCAGCAGCACGAATCGGGCGGTGAGATGCCTGGCCCCCTCCACGCCATCCACGGAAACGCGGTTGGGCCCATCCAGGCTTCCCAGTCCTCGGATCACCTCGATCTCGTTTCGGTCGAACTGGTCGTGCACCACCAGGGCCTCTCGCTCCACCACGCTGTGCACGCGGCTGAGCAGCGCCTGCATGGTCGGACGAACCGGCCTGGCCCCGATGGCGTGCATGCTCAGCATCAGGCTCCGTCGCGTCAGGCTGCGCACCGCCTCGCGGAAGGTCTTGCTGGGAATGGTGCCCACCTCGGTGCAGGCGCCGCCCACATGCGGGGACTTCTCCACCACGCAGACGCGCTTGCCCAGCTTGCTGGCCTGCACGGCGGCTCGCTGGCCCGCGGGGCCGCTGCCGATCACCACCAGGTCGTACTCGAACTCGGCCTCGGGCATGGGGCGAGCATATCGGCCGCACCATGGGGCTCCCGCCTGCGACAATGCGGGCATGCACCAGGGCATCGATCCGACCTCGCTCCCCCTTGATCGCCGCTACGCCCTCATGATCGGAGCCATCGTGCCGCGTCCGATCGCGGTCGTCGGCACGTGTGCACCCGATGGCTCCCGGCCCAACCTGGCCCCGTTCTCGTTCTACGCCGGCGTGGGCAGCGATCCCATGTGCCTCATGTTCTGCCCCGCGAACCGGCCGGATGGTGGCGAGAAGGATTCCCTCCGCAACGCGAAGCCCGTGGCCGAGGGGGGCAGCGGTGCATTCACGGTGAGCGTGGCCACCGAGCCCCTCATCCGACGCATCGCGGCATGCGCGGAGGACCTGCCGCCGGGTTCCAGCGAGTTCGAACTCGCCGGGCTCACGCCGGCCACCTCGGTGAAGGTGCAGGCCCCTCGCCCGCTCGAGTGCCCGATCACCTTCGAGTGCCGGACCCTGCAGGTCATCCGCATGGCGCCCGGCCGACGCGGCGGGGGCAATGTGGTGCTCGGCGAGGTGGTGTGGATCCACGCCGATCCCAAGGTGATCGATGACCGCTTCCATGTGCACGCCGATCGGCTGCAGGCCGTCGGGCGCATGGGCGGACTGGCGTACGCCCGGACTGCGGACCGATTCGATCTTCCCTCCGGGCGAGCGGCGCTCAGCCCCTCCGACGGGCGAAATCCCGCATGAAATCGGCCAGCGCCTTCGCGCCGGCGACCGGCATGGCGTTGTACATGCTGGCCCGGATCCCGCCCGTGCTTCGGTGACCGGCCAGGCCATCCATGCCCTGCGCCGCGGCCTCGGCCACGAAGGCGGCATCGATGGCCTCACCGGGTCCGCGGAAGAGCACGTTGATGGGACTCTGGCACCACCGCTCCGCGTGGGCCCTCCAGAAGCCGCCACTCTCGTCGATCGCCTTCAGGATCAGCCCACATCGCTCGGCGGCGAGCCGCTGCATGGCCTGCACGCCACCCTGACGCTCGATCCACCGGCACACCAGGCCCACCACGTGGATGCCGAAGGTGTTGGGCGTGTTCGGCCGGCTCTCGCCCTTCTCGTACTCGTCGTAGCGGAGCATGCTGGGCAGCTTCCGGCAGCCGCGATCGAGCAGGTCGCGGCGGATCAGCACCATGGTCATGCCGCTGGGGCCCAGGTTCTTCTGCGCCGCCGCGTAGACGAAGCCATGCCCGCGCACATCGAGCGGCTCGGCGAAGATGTCGCTGCTGGCGTCGCGCGCCAGCCATGCGCCCTCCGCCGCCCTGGGTGCCACGGTCCACTTCGTCCCATCCACCGTGTTGTTGCTGCACCAGTGGTGATAGGCGGCCCCGCGGCTCGGTGACGCCTCATCCTCGCGCGGCGTCCGGTCGAAACGGCATGCCTTGCCGTCGAAGGTCACGTTCACCTTGCCCACCACCTTCGCGTCGGCGATGGCCTTGGTGGCCCACAGGCCCGTGTCGGCGTAGTCCGCATGCCCGCCCTCGGGCAGGAAGTTCATCGGCAGCATGCCGAACTGCAGCGTGGCACCGCCCGGGATGAAGAGCCCCGCCCATTCCGGCCCCACCCCGGCCACGCGCAGGAAGGCCGCATGGCTCTGGGCCAGAAGCTCGTCGAACACCGGACCGCGGTGGCTGTGCTCCAGGATGCCGATGCCGCTGCCGTGCAGATCGACCAGGTCGTGCTGCAGCTGCTCGAGCACCTCCAGCGGCAGCGCCGCCGGTCCAGCACTGAAATTGAACACGCGGCCCCCGGGCAGCGGTCGCACCGGAGCGCCAGCTCGAAGCCCCGCCACGGCGCTCACGCCCGCCTCGCGATCGTGAAGAGCCCGGCGGAGAGCACCGCAGGATTCTTTCGGATGGCCTGCAGATGATCGTCGCTGGGCGCCTGATCCAGGTGGATCCTCGCCATCGCGGCCTCGCCACCCTCGTAGATGATGTTCTCCATCTCCTCCACGTTGATGCCCGCCTGGCCCAGCGTGTAGAAGACGTGGGCCAGCACGCCCGGCCGGTTCAGGTGACGCACCGACAGCAGCGTGGTGGCCGGCGTCTGTCGGGCGCGGTTCACGCAGTTGGGCGCGGTGCCGCGATCGAGCCACTCCCGGATCACGCGCACGGTCTCGGTGGCCACGGCATGGGCCGCCTGCTCGGTGCTGGCGCCCACGTGGAACGTGCCGTAGACCCCCTGCTGGCGAGCCAGCGGATTGTCGAAGGAGGCTCGGTCGCTCTCGGGCTCGCGGGCGAAGACATCCAGCCCGGCCCGGATGCCGCGATCACGCACGGCCACCGCCAGCGCCCCCTCGTCGATCACGCGGCCGCTGCTGATGTTGACCAGGATCGAGCCGGTCTTCAGGGCGTTGAGGAACTTGTCCCCGATGAGCCCATCCGTCTCCTCGTTCACGGCCACGCAGACGCACACCACATCCGCCAGCTTGGCCAGATTCACGATGTTGGAGCAGTAGTGCACGCCGGCGGCGTCGGCCTTCTCCTCGGTCAGATGACGGCTCCACGCCACCACGCCCATGCCGAAGGTCTTGGCGCGCCGGGCGATCTCCATGCCGACCTGCCCCAGGCCCACGATGCCCATGGTGCGGCCGTGCAGACCGGCACTTCGCATGAACTCCGCCCGGTCCCACTTGCCCTCGCGCATGCGGATCACCTGATCCGGCACCCGCCGATCGCACGCCAGCACCAGCGCCCAGGCCAGTTCCGCCACCGCGTGCGCATTGC
>RFOC01000184.1 GCA_009926815.1 Planctomycetota bacterium | reverse complement strand
CTGAAGAAGTGGGAGAAGGACCACCAGAGCGTGGAGAAGGGCGTGCCTGCGCCTGATGCACCGAGTCCAGCCCGGAAGCCCTGAGCCAGCCCGTCCGGCTCACTCCAGCGCGGCGGCGCCGGAAACGATCTCCGTGAGTTCGGTCGTGATGCGGGCCTGACGGGCGCGGTTGTAGCTGCGGTTGAGCGTGCGCCCCAGTCCCGCAGCGTTGTCCGTGGCGCTCTTCATGGCCACCATGCGCATCACGTTCTCGCTGACCACCGCGTCGATGATGGCCTGGAACAGGCTCACCTTCACCGTGCGCGGAAGCAGATCGCCGAGCAGCTGGCCTGCATCGGGGGTGAATTCGTACAGGGCGGCGCCCTTCAAGCCCGTGTCGGCGGAGCCGGCAAGGCTCATGGGCAGCAGCTGCAGGGCCTCGGGCACCTGGCGGCTGTTGCTGACGAACTTCATGAAGACCACGCGGCAGGCGTCGTACTTGCCCGCCATCCATTCCTCCATCAGGCGCGTGGCCAGCGGTTCCACCTGCTCGAACTTCGGGCGATCGCCGAAGGCGTGACGCTGGGCGATGGCGATCTTCTGGAACTTGAAGAACGCGACCGCCTTCTTGCCCACCACCTCGACCACGGGCTCGCGACCCGCCTCGCGGCAGGCCTTGATGGCCTTCAGGGCTGTGCGCAGCACGTGACCGTTGTAGGCACCACAGAGTCCGCGATCGCTGCTGACCACCAGGATCAGTTCGCGCTTCGCGGGCCTGGCGGGCGGCATGCAGAGTGGATGCACCGCGTCGCCGGCGCGGGCGGCCACCTCGGCCACCAGTTGGCGGATGCGCTCCATGTACGGACGGCTGGCCTTGGCCCGCGAGAGACTGGCGGTGAACTTGGCGGTGGCGATCATCTGCATCGTCTTGGTGATGCGACGGATGGTCCGCACCGCCACGATGCGCTTCTTGATCTCGCGGATCTGTGCCATGGGGCCGAAATGGTAGCGGAATCCCCTGGGGGGCTCCACGCCCTGCCCCCCGGCCCAAGCACCGGAAATCAGGGCAGTTGCAGGCCGTCGAAGCCCAGCCGCATGCCTGCCGGCAGCGTGGGGTCGAACTCGGCATGGCGGATGTCGTGGGTCATGTGCACGAACACCGTCCGATCCGCCCCGATGCGGCGTGCCGCCTCGATCGCCTGATCGCAGGTGAAGTGGGTGTCGTGGGCTCGGGGCCGAAGCATGTCCAGCACGAGCGTGCGCAGCCCGCGCAGGAGTGGCCATGTCTCGTCGGGGATCCTGTTCACGTCGGTGCAGTACGCCAGCGGAAGGAGCGGATCGCCCGGGTCCCCTTCCACCCGCCAACCCAGGATGGGCTGCCGCCCGTGCCAGAGGTTCATGGCGGTGGCGACCAGCCCGTGCAGGTCCACCCGGTCCCCATGTCGCACGCGGTGCGGAAGCAGGTCGGCCACGAAACTGCTGTTCACGTTGTGCTCGCGGAAGAGGATGTGCCGGTAGATGCGCTCCAGTTGCTCCCACGTGGGCTCGTCGGCGAACACCGGGATGGGCGCACGCATGAGGGCGTTGTATCGGCGCACCTCGTCCAGTCCGAAGATGTGGTCCACATGGCCGTGCGTGAGCAGGATGCCGTCGCAGCGATCGAGACCTGCGCGAAGGCTCTGTTCCCGGTGGTCCGGCGGCGCGTCCAGCAGCAGGGCCCGCGGCGTGCCGCCCGCGTCCGTGAAGCGGAGGAGCGCCCCGGTGCGAAGACGACGATCGCGGGGATCCTGGCTGCGGCAGGTGCCGCAGTCGCAGCCGATCACCGGCACCCCGGAGCTGGTGCCGGTGCCCAGCAGCGTGAGCGTGGCATGGCCGGTCATGGCGAAGGCACGGTGGCCGCACCGGGCAGGCGGCTGCGCAACGCGCTCGCGGCCGCGGCGGGATCGGCGGCACCGCAGATGGCCGAACTGACCGCCACGCCCTGCGCGCCCGCCTCGACCAGGCGTCCCACGTTCTCCGCGGTGATGCCCCCGATCGCCAGATGCGGCGTGCGGGGGAAGCGCTCCACGAAGGCCCGCAGGTAGGCCGCTCCGCTCGGCACGCGGTCGGGCTTCAGTCCGCTGGCGAACATGGCGCCCACGCCGCAGAGATCGGCACCGGCCTCCACCGCCGCCGACGCCTCGCCCAGATCGTGGGTGCTGGCACCCAGCAGCAGCCCCGTGCCCGCCAGCCGCCGCGCCTCCATCAGCGGCAGGTCACCGGTGCCCAGATGCACGCCATCGGCCCCCGCCGCCACGGCGATGTCGGCCCGGTCGTTCACCACCACGGTCACGCCACGGGGTCGGGCCACCTCGATCACTTCCCGCGCGCGGCGGAGCAGGTCACTCGCGTCCATCGACTTCTCGCGCACCTGCACCATGTCCGTTCCACCATCCAGAGCCGCCCGCAGCGCGTCACGCCATGGCCTTCGGCAGATCGACTCGGTGAGCAGGAGACACAGGCGCGGCTGGAACCGTCGCGGACTGCCGAAGGCCAGCACCGCGTCCCGCTCCAGGTCGTAGGCCGCGTAGCGCAACGAGGCGCACGCCGCCGAGAATCCCGGCTCCACCAGCTTGCCGAACTCCTCCAGCGAGCGAAGGGCCTCGATGGCGCGCCGCATGCCCGCCAGGGCCACGCCTCGGACACCGTCTCGATCACCCTCCCGCTCGCCGCGCACCTCGCGGCCCGCGTCGCTGGTGGCATCACGGTGGGCCACCGCGCGCCCGGGCGGCAGGCGATCCAGCGCCGAGCGCAGTCCGTGCCGGACGGCCTTGCATCGCTCCACCAGGTCGCCGCGACCCAGGCCAAAGCGCATGGCGTCCTCCAGGGTGCGCAGGCCCTCGCTGGCGCGGTTGGCGGAGGCATCGATGGCGCGGTCGGCTTCGCCCATGCCGCAAGCCTACGCGGATGCGAAGGTTCCGACTCGGGTGGCGGCGCGATGCGGCGGACCCTATCGTGCCCGCTCCATGCAGCCGGACACCGATCGAAGGCAGTTCCTCCGCGGAGCCCTCGCCGGACTCGGCGCCATGGCCGCACTGGGGCACGCCGCCACGTCGGCTGCCCTCACGCCAAGCACCCCGCACCCCCAGGAGCACGCCATGCCCTTCTCCCTGCCCGCCCTGCCCTACGCCGACAACGCGCTCGAGCCCAGCATCGACGCGCAGACCATGGTCATTCACCGCACGAAGCATCATCAGGCGTACGTGGACAACCTGAACAAGGCGCTCGAGGGCCACGCCGACCTGCAGTCGAGGTCGATCGAGCAGATCTGCGGCGGCGTCGGCTCGGTGCCCGAGGCGATCCGTGCCGCCGTGCGCAACAACGGCGGCGGCCACTACAACCACTCGCTCTTCTGGACGCTCATGGCGCCACAGGGTCAGGGCGGCACGCCCAGCCCAGCGCTGGCCGCGGCCATCGACAAGGCCTTCGGCAGCATGGACGAGTTCAAGGCGAAGTTCGCCGATGCCGGCATGAAGCGCTTCGGCAGTGGCTGGGCGTGGCTCGTGAAGAAGCCTGACGGCTCGATCGCCATCACCAGCACGCCCAATCAGGACAACCCGCTCATGACGGGCCTGGTCGACGCCACCGGCACGCCGCTGCTCGGCTGCGACGTGTGGGAGCACGCCTACTACCTCAATTACCAGAATCGCCGAGCGGACTACCTGAAGAGCTGGTGGGACGTGGTGAACTGGAACGAGGTCAGCAAGCGGTTCAACTGAGCCGAGCCAGCCGGGCCAGGGACGGGCCTACATATCGGACTGCCTTGGCAGTCCGATATGTAGGCCCGTCCCTGGCTGGCTCACCGACCGCGACCCGCCGGCTCGAGCGCCTTGCCAGCGTCGAACCCGCCGACATCGTCAGTGTTGGGAATGAAGGTTCGCCAACTGCCGGGGTCCGCCCCCATCTTCCGCCCAAGTTCGACCAGCGCCTGCATGGTGGGCTTCTGGAAGTTGCCCTTCACCGGCGGCACCCACTCGTCGGGGATGGCCACGAAGCGGAACTCGATCTCGCCCGGCATCTTCTCATCCACGCCGATCGCCGCGTACGCCGTCAGCCGAAGATCCTTCAGCATGGTCGACCGCAGCATGATGGAGAGTCCACGGCTCGCGAGATCGATCCACTCGCGCTTCGCGTTGCGCTCCTCCGGGAAGAGCTGATTGTTGATGATCACCCAGATGCGCACGCGCGGCGGCGTGCGACCGGGGTTGTTCTTGATCCACTGCTGCAGGACCGAATCCGGCTGCCCCTGGTCGCGGACCGCCCAGATGTTGGCCGTGGCGCCGCCGTCCACGTAGAGCGAACCGCCGATCTCCACCGGCGGAAAGGCCGCGGGAATGGCAGACGAAGCCATGAGCCGCTCGACCATGGCCGTGCGGAACGTGGCGTTGTCCTG
>RFOC01000183.1 GCA_009926815.1 Planctomycetota bacterium | reverse complement strand
CGTGGGGGTGGACGATCGAAACGCCACCGACCCCAGGGAGCCGCTGCCGGATGACTGGAAGAAGCGAACCGATCCCGCCTTCGGCAGCGCGTGGGGCTTCGATGTGACCTTGAAGATCACCGGCCCCGCGGACTGGACGCTCAACTGCGTCGGCATTCCCGGCGAGCCCGTGGTGAAGGATGGCCGCAGGACCGTCACCTGGACCACCGATCATCCGGTGCGGTTCTTCAACATCGCTGGCGGTCCGCTGGAGCGCCTCGACGGGAAGGGGAGCGCCATCTTCCACAGCCCGCGACACCCGTGGAACCTGAAGACCATGAGCGAGGCGCTCGACGCCAGCCGCGAGTTCTACGGCAAGTGGTTCAGTCCCTATCCGCGCCGCGACCTGCGGCTGACCGAGTTCCCCGGGCTGGCGGGCTATGCACAGGGCTTCCCCGGCAACATCACCTTCAGCGAGTCGATCGGGTTCCTGACACGACCCGGCGGCGACGACGAGGTGGACCTGGTCTTCTATGTGACCGCGCACGAGGCCGGCCACCAGTGGTGGGGCAACATCCTGATGCCAGGCAAGGGTCCGGGCGGCAACATCCTCAGCGAGGGCCTGGCCAACTTCAGCGCCCTGCTGCTCACGCTGGAGAAGCGAGGCGACGAGCAGCGCCAGCGCATGCTGCGGCAGTGGGAGGACGACTACGCCAACGGCCGCAGCGCCGACAGCGAGCGACCGATGGTGCGAATCTCCGGCACCCGCCCGGGTGACCAGACCGTGACCTACGACAAGGGCGGCTGGGTCTTCTGGATGTTGATGCAGACCATGGGCCGCGAGGCCATGCTGGCCGGCCTGCAGGACTTCATCCGCACCTACGAGAACGGCCCGGACTATCCGCTGCTGCAGGACCTGCTGGTGGTGATGCGCCGCCACGCCACCGACCTGCCCGCGTTCGACGCCTTCGCGCGCCAGTGGTTCGAGCAGGTGGTGCTGCCGGAATTCAAGCTGCTCGAACCCAGGGTGACGAAGGTGGACGCCGAGACCTGGGTGGTCGAGGGCACGCTGCACAACGCGGGCACCGGCACCGTGCAGGTGGAGGTGGGCGCCGAGGGCCGAGCGCCCGACGCCCCGAAGGATGCGCCCAAGGACGCGAAGCCGCCCAAGGCCCCGCGAGCCCGCACGCAGGTCGCCATCGGCCCGGACGCCCGCGTGCCGTTCCGAATCACCTGCCCGTTCGAGCCGGTCAAGGCGATCGTGGACCCGGATGTGCAGATGCTGCAGGTGCGACGCAAGCTCGCGGAAGTGACGCTGCCGAAGTCCTGAAGGCAAAGTCCTGAAGACAACGGGCCCGGTCAGGCTTTCGCCCGCCGGGCCCGTGGAGGGAAAGGGACCGTTGGTGTTCAGTTGCGCCGGCGGCTCACCAGCACGGCGGCCATACCGACCAGGGCCAGGGCACCAGGCGACGGCACGACCAGCGACACGCTCCAGTTGTCGATGCCGGTCTCGTAGTTGAAGGTGCCCGAGGATGTGGTTCCGCTGCCGTTGCCGCGCCAGAAGCCGAACTGCATCTGGCTGCCCGAGGCGCTGAAATTCGGGTTGTCGCCGGCGTAAAGGTTGCCGTTGGCATCGAGCCGATGCATGTCCGAGGCCACGATGCCGTTGCGGACATTCGTGCCCCAGTCGTAGAGCGTGTAGAGCAGGCCCGGACTGCGGAGGACGTAGAAGTTCCCGCCCTGCAGGATGGCCAGACCGGTGCCCATGAGCGGCAGGAAGTTCTTGGAGTCCTCCGAGTAGTTGATGCTGGCGAACCCGCCCTGGGTGGATGGGTCGTAGTACGACTGGTTGCTCATGTGGACGCCCGTGACGACCGCGAACTGCCCGGAGACCACCATGGTGTTCCGGACCAGGCGGTAGCTGCCGCCATGGCCGCCACTGACCACCTGCGAGCCCTGCACGGTGCCGCCCGCGCCGTTGGCGTTGGTGATGGTGGTGAGCGCCCAGTCGGCGTCGTTGAAGGCGCCGTCGAAGAACGTGACGGACGCCATGGTCGGCGAGGCCGCCAGGGCAAGCGTGAGGCTCAGGGTGCGGGGATCGGGAAGGTGGAGGGTGTTGGGGGACATGGGCTTTCTCCTCGGGCTCCGGGCTGGGCCGCGAGGGGAACTCGCGGTCGGGCGTTCCCGGCACCCGAACGCTGGGCGGCGGAAACGCTCCTTGACCAAAAGCGACAGTGGCCGGCTGCAACCTGCAGCAGGCCACTCCTTCATCCACTGGCGAGACGGGATCGCGTTGCCCTTTCCGTCTCTCTCGATTTTCAGCCGCGGGCAGGGAGCCCAAGGCAAGGTTGAGGTGAAGTGCACCGGCTTGGTCGACCGGAGCAAGGCGAACGTAGCCCGTGAATGGCTGGGGTCAAGAAATGACCCGCGGGAGACGGCACTTTTGGGGTCCTCTTCCCGCCGCACGCCGCTTTCGAGGTCGAGGAAACCGCATTTCTGGCCTGCCGCAGGCTCTTTGGCCGATCTGCAGCCCATGGCTCGTTCCGCCCCGAAGGCTGTCGCACGTGCAGCCGCCAACGAACTTCCGCCCGCCTCCTTCGCCCGAAGGGCCACCTGGGTGGCTCTGGCCGGACTCTGGGTCTTCCTGTTCCTGTCCCTGGGCACCTTCCACAGTGCCGACTGGCCCAGTCATTCGGTCGCGGTGCACAACGATCCGCCCTCGAACCTCATGGGTCAGCTGGGCTCGGCCATCGCCTACTGGATCTATCACGGCATGGGCTTTGGCGTCTGGCTGCCCATGATCGCGGCGGCGCTCGCCCTGGGCGTGACCGCCAGCGGCCGCGAGATCACCCATCCCATGGTCCGCGGCTTCGGTGCCGTGGTCATGATGCTCGCCTTCGGTGCGCTGCATGCGGCATGGTTCGGCTCCTGGGGCGTGCTGCCGGGCAGCGAGGCCGGGCTGGTGCCGCAGTGGATCGCCAGCGAGCTTGCCCTGCGATTCAGCCCTGCCCTCACCAGTCTGGTGCTGCTCATCTCGCTGGCCCTGGGCTCCATCATCTGCATGGACGAGGTGGTCTTCGCCCTTCCGCGGCAGTTCGCCCGTGCGTGGCAGGTCCTGCAGCCGGTCCGTGACTACGACTGGAAGGGTCTCGTGGCTCGCTTGCGCGTGCGTCCGCAGCTCTTCCAGCCCCGGCCGGCCCTGGCCATGGCCCGTGGCTCCGCCGCCGTCATGGCCGCGCCCGTGGGCAGCGATCTGGCCGAGGTCGAGGACACCGAGGATCGCCTCGAGCCCGATTCCCGCATCGACGAGGAGGAGGAGATCGAGGAGGAGGAGATCACCGACGAGACCGAGGAAGGGGACGACTGGGACGACGCCGAGGCCGATGCCGAGGCGGCGCTCGAGGACGCCGAGGAGGATGGCGAGGACCCGGAGCTCGCCGATCCGGCGGAGGCCATCGAGTCCGAGGCCATCGTGCCCGCGGAGCCGGCCCGCCCGCAGCTGACCGAGGAGGAACTCAAGGCCCGCATCGCCCGGCTTCCGCTTCGCATGGCCAGTGCCAAGCAGACCGTGGCTCGCGACGAGGACATTCCGCGCGAGGTGGACTACACCGGCTACCGATTCCCCGGGCTGGACCTGCTGGAGGATCCCGAAGGCAACTGGTCCGAGCAGATCGAGAGCTACGTGCGAGAGCAGGCCGCCCGACTGACCGCCACGCTGCGGCACTACGCCATCGAGGGCGAGGTCACCGGCATCGAGACCGGCCCCGTGGTCACGCTCTACTCCGTGGAGCTGGCCCCCGGCACCCGGGTGGCGCGCCTGCAGTCGATCGACGACGACATCGCCCGAGCCCTCGGCGCTCCCAACATCCGCATCATCAGCAACATGGTCGGCCGCACCGCGGTCGGCATCGAGGTGCCCAACAAGCAGAAGGAGAAGGTGCGCCTGAAGGAGCTCATGAGCGGCGGCCAGGCGCAGGGCATGACGCTGCCCATGTTCCTGTCCTGGGCAAGGATTCCGCGGGCGAGCCGCTGGTGGTCGACCTGGCGAAGATGCCCCACATGCTCATCGCCGGCACCACGGGCAGCGGCAAGAGCGTCTGCATGAACACCATCATCCTGGGCTGGCTCTACACCAAGCGCCCCGACGAGCTGAAGCTCTGCCTGGTCGATCCCAAGATGGTCGAGATGAGCCAGTTCAGCGACATCCCGCACCTCATGTGCCCCGTGGTCACCGAGATGGCCAAGGCTGCGGGCATCCTGGAGTGGGCCGTGGACAAGATGGAGGAGCGCTACGAGCAGCTCAAGAAGGCGGGCGTGCGCGACATCACCGGCTACAACGGCCTGGGCGAGGAGGAGCTCCTCAACCGCCTGCAGCCCGCGACCGACCTGGAGAAGGCGCGCATCCCGAAGAAGCTGCCGTACATGGTCTTCGTCATCGACGAGCTGGCCGACCTCATGAT
>RFOC01000182.1 GCA_009926815.1 Planctomycetota bacterium | reverse complement strand
GCCGTGCTGGTGCTCACCGTGGCGGCCGTGCTCATCTCGATGATCCACAACATCTACTTCATCCGCACCGCGAGCTGGCTGGAGACCGTGGGCTTCACCAAGGCCAATGCGCCCGCCGCCATGACCGTGGGGCAGATGGTGGAGATCGGCACGCTGGCCGTGCTGGGCTGGTTCATCGCGAAGCTGGGCTTCCGCCGGGTGCTCCGGATCGGTGCGGCGGCGTACTTCCTGCGCTTCGCGCTGTTCGCGTCGGCCACCGCGCCCGGCATGGCGTACGCGGGCATTGCGCTGCATGGCTTCTGCTACGCGTTCTTCTTCGCGGCGGCGTTCCTGTTCATCGACCGCGTGGCGCCGCGGGACGCCCGGCACAGCGCCCAGACGGCCTTCGGCATCGCCATCCTGGGCGTGGGCCCCATCCTGAGCGGCGTCTACAACGGCTTCCTGGACGCGGTGAGCACGGTCGCCGCCACCGGACTCGCCGGTCGCTGGCAGGCCTTCCTGGTGGAGCGTGGCGTGCAGATCCCGGCCACGGGGTCCAGCTGGCCCGCGGTGTGGTGGACCGAGGCGGCGATCGGCCTGGGGGTGTTCGCGCTGCTGGTGGTGGGGCTGACGGGCACGCGCGAACCGCAGCCCGAGTGAGCCGGGGGCCGCTCAGGCCGTGGCGCCGAGCGTCCTGCGCTCCCGCTCGTAGTCCGGGTGCAGCTTGAGCTGGGCTTCCTCGCCCGGAATGAGCAGCGCCGCCACCGGCGTGCCTTCCTTGAGCGGGGTGCCGTCGAGCGCGGTGATCTCGAACTTCGGCTGAGCCGAATCATGCGCGGCCAGGGCGGCCTCGAGCGTCTTCTGCTGCTTCGGGTCGATCTTGGCCCAGCTCTCGCGGCCGCGGCACTTGGGGAACTTGCTGCACCCCAGCCACGGGCCGCGCTTGCCGGTGCGAAGGTTCATGGGCGCCGCGCACTTGGGGCAGGGCAGTTCGGTGACCAACGGCGGCGGCGAGGGGAACTTGATGCCGCCCTTCTTGTCCATGTTGAGCACGAACTGCGTCTCGCGGTTGATGCTGGTGAGGAAGTCGCCGAAGCGGCCGCTGCGGAGGATCATGGGTGCGCCGTCCACCGGGCACTTGATGTCGACCTTCTCGGGCAGCAGGGGGCGGCCCTGCCGATTCACGGGGGCGGCGTAGCTGCAGGCGGGCTCGAACCTGGGCTTCCGCTTCTTGCCGGCCTTGGTGGGGGGCTGCTTGACCTCGACCTTCTCGGCGAAGCCGGTGCAGCTGAGGAAGCGACCCGTCTTGCCCAGTCGGTATTCGCAGCGTCGGCCGCACACCGGGCAGGCATAGGGGGCGGGTTCGCTGGCGGCCTTCACGTGCACCCGCTCCATCAGGCCGGCCACCACGCTGCGGAAGGGCACGTAGAAGTCGCGGAGCATCCTGCGCCAGTCCAGCCGGCCCTGCGCGATCTCGTCGAACTTCTCCTCGATGGCGCGGGTGTATCCCACGTCCATGAAGCCGTCCTTGAACGGCTCCTCCAGGAAGCTGCACACCGCCATGCCGATGTCGGTGGCGTGGAAGGCGCGGCTGACCTGCTCCACGTACTTGCGCTCCTCGATCGTGTTGATGATGGAGGCGTAGGTGGAGGGGCGGCCGATGCCCTGCTTCTCCAGTTCGCGCACCAGGCTCGCCTCGTTGAAGCGGCCCGGCGGGCTGGTGAACTTCTGCTGCGGATCGAGCCAGAAGGGGGCCATCTCCTGGCCCTCCTGCATGGGGGGAAGTTCCTGGTCCTCGCCCTCGCCGCGGATGCCCGTGATGGTGTAGCCGGGGAAGGTCTGCACGCGGCCCGAGGCCCTGAACACGGCGCCGGTGGGCTTGTCGCTGCGCTCCAGCAGCACGCTGGTGCTGTCGTAGAGGGCGTCGGTCATCTGGCACGCCACGAAGCGCTGCCAGATGAGGTTGTAGAGCTTCCACATCTCCTCGTCGAGCTTGCCGCGCAGGCTCTCGGGGGTGCGACGCACGTTGGTGGGACGGATGGCCTCGTGGGCCTCCTGGGCGCTCTTGTTGCTGCTGCCGTAGAAGCGGGGCTTCTCGGGCAGGTAGGCGGCGCCGTGCTCCTTCTCGATGAACTCGCGCACCGCGCCCAGCGCCTCGCCGCTCAGGTTGGTGCTGTCGGTCCGCATGTAGGTGATCAGGCCCACCAGCCCCTCGCCCGGCACGTTCACGCCCTGGTAGAGCATCTGGGCGACGCGCATGGTGCGATCGGTGCCGAAGCCCAGCGCGTAGCTGGCGCTCGACTGCAGCGTGCTGGTGATGAAGGGGGCGCGAGGCCGGCTGCTGGTGCCGCTGCGATCGATGCTCTTCACGCGGTAGCGCACGCCGGTGCCGATGGTGCCGCGCACCTTGCGCTGCCATCGGGCGAAGCCCACCGGTTCGGCCTCCTTGCGGAGGTCGATCGTCTCGGGGGGCAGCAGCTCCACGGAGACCTTCTCCAGACCCACCGCCTCGGCGACGGCCTGCACGCGCTTCGCCAGCGATTCGCCCGCGTCGTACCAGCGGGGCTCCTGGGGGATGGGCGTCTTGGACTTCTTGTCCTCGTCCTTCTTGCGGAGCACCCAGTCCGGAATGGTGATCGATGGGCTGGGCTTGCCGAAGTCGGGGTGATCCTCGTACTTGGGCACTTCCCGCCCCAGGTCCACGGGCTTGCCGCCCACCTGCACCAGCTCGCACTCGATGCCGTTGCGCTCGGCGAGCCAGTGGGCCTGCTCCTTCACGGTCGGGCCCTTGCCGCGCTCGTCGCGTCGATCCATGAACGCGGCCCATTCCCGGGCCAGGCCGGCGCCCTTGGCGGGGTCGGGCGTCATGGCCGCCTCCACCTTCCACCATTCATCGGGCTGGAACGCGCGGATCTCCCGCTCGCGGTCCACGATCAGCTTGAGCGCCACGCTCTGCACGCGACCGGCGCTCAGGCCACCGGCGACCTTCTTCCAGAGCACCGGGCTGACCTCGTAGCCCACGATGCGGTCCAGGATGCGGCGAGCCTGCTGGGCGTTCACGCGGTCGATCGAGATGGGCCGCGGCTGCTCGAAGGCCTTCACGATGGCGGTGCGGGTGATCTCGTCGAACTCCACGCGCTTGGCCTGGATGGGATCCACGCCCAGCAGTTCCGCCAGGTGCCACGCGATGGCCTCGCCCTCGCGGTCCAGGTCGGTGGCGAACCAGATCTCGCTGGCGCCCTTGGCCAGCTTCTTGAGCGCGGTGACCTGGGCCTTGCGATCGTCGCTGACCTCGTAGGTGGGCTCGAAGTCGTTGTCGAGGTCGACGCCCGGCACCGGCTGCTTCACCCCCTTGGGGGCTCGCTTGGGCAGGTCGCGGATGTGGCCCTTGGAGGCCTCCACCACGAAGCCGGCGCCGAGGTACTTGGCGATCGTCTTGGCCTTGGCGGGGCTCTCGACGATGACCAACTGGCTTCCCGAAGCCTTGTCGGAGGTGGACTTGGAGGTCTTGGCAGGCATCGAAGGGCGGCAACCTTGGCGTGCCACCCATCGGTTCGTCAAGTCGAGGAGGGTGAATGAATCGTCCGAGAACCGCCCTCGAGCCAGTCCAGAACCTGCCGGGACCACGCCCCTTCGGCGGCGTGGTCGGCCTCGATCCACAGCGTTCCCGGGGCCGCGGAAAATTTCCGCAGCCAGGTCCGTTGCTGCTTGGCGTAGTGCCGGGTCCGCACCTTGATCGCCTCCAGGGCGACGGCCAGCGAGATGCGTCCCTCGGCGGCCTCCGAGAGCTCCCGATAGCCGACGGCCTCGAGCGGCTGCGGCAGCAGGGGGCCCAGGTTCAGCAGGTCGTGCACTTCGCGCTGCCAGCCTGACGAGATCATGCGCTGCACCCGCTCGTTGATGCGGGCGTTGATCGCGGCCGTGCTCCACTGAAGTCCGACCAGGCGCATGTCGGATGGGATCGCTGGAGCCGCATCGCTCCACTGCGAACGGGCCTGGCTGGCGGGAACGCCCGAGGCGCGGAGGATCTCGATCGCCCGGATGGCTCGTCGCCGGTCGTTGGGATGCAGCAGGGCGGCCGAGGCGGGATCCACACGTTCCAGTTCCGCCCGCAGGGCCGCGGTGTCCATGGCGTCCAGTTCGGCGCGGAGCGCGGGATCGGGCTTCGCGTGCTCCGTCATGCCCTCCATGAGCAGGCGCAGGTACAGGTTGGTGCCGCCCACGACGATGGGCCAGCCTCCGCGTCGGCGAATGTCGGCGATCGCCCGATGCGCCGCCTGCAGCCAGTCCGCCGCCGTGAACCGGTCGCGGTGCGGGTCCGCCAGGTCCAGGGCGTGGTGCGGCACGCGGGCCCGCTCCTGGGCCGTGGGCTTGGCCGTGCCCACGTCCATGCCGCGCCAGACCTGCATGCTGTCGGCGCACACGATCTCCCCGCCACCCGGAAGTTCGGCGGCCAGCCGCATGGCCAGCTCGCTCTTGCCCCCTGC
>RFOC01000181.1 GCA_009926815.1 Planctomycetota bacterium | reverse complement strand
GCCTGGCGGCACCATGAGCTGCGCGTCGAAGGTGATCTGCAGCGAGCCGGTGACCTGCAGGCGGTAGTAGCTCTCCACCAGGCCCTGCGTGCGCAGCGCATCGTCCAGTGGAGCGCTCCAGCCACCACCCACGCCGAATCCGTCGCCGTGCCGGCCGAACGCGTTCTCCACGGTGATGCCCGCCATGCCCTGGCTGGTGCTGCTGAAGGCCACCTGCCGATCCGCCACCGCGACCTGGAACCACGCGCCGACATCCTCCTGCACAAGCCATTGCGCGATGCCGGTCCACGCGTTCCCCTGCACGGACGGGCCCCCGTCGATGGTGGCGTCGTTGGCGTTGGTCTCGCCCCACGAGGCGCTCAGTCGCAGGGGGCGATCGAAGGGGTGCAGGATCAATCCGCCCTCGATGCCGCCGAAGTATCCCTTCCGGAACGCGTCCTGGAAGTAGGCGCCGCGCGCGCCGCTGGCCGAGCTGAGCACGCCGTTCACGTAGAGCCAGTTCACGGGAAGGAACTGGAAGGCCGCGCCCTCGGTGTAGCCCTGGAAGCCCACCGGAAGCACGTTGTTGCCATCGAGGGCCGTGTTGAGGAACTGGCTGGTCTCGTCGCTGGCGAAGAGGTTGAGCCCCATGAAGTCGTTGGGGTTGATCTTGCCCAGGCTCACCGTGAGTCGGTCCTCCAGGAATCCCTGCGCCAGGATCAGGCGGTTCAGCCGCGTCTCGAAGAGGGATCGCTGGGCATCGAGCCCGTCCGGCGAGCCCACCGAGAACGCGAGCGAGCGCGTGTCGGATGGAAGCGCCTGGCTTGATCGCCATTGCACGGTGAACTGCGTGTGACTTCGGTCCTCCCATTCCATCAGCTTGGTGTCCATGCGAACGTTGAACCGGTTCGAGCCCGCGGTGCTCCGCGTGCCGGGCAGGTGGTCGGTCACGCCCTGGAACACCAGCGATTCGTACAGGTCGAAGCGCGTGCCGCCATAGAGGGCCGCCGCCGCCTCGGCGTTGCGGATCGGGTTCACCACGGGCTGCAGCGGATCCGCGAAGACCGGATCGCGGTGGTCGAAGCGGTTGGGGTTGGGTCGGTCGGTCCAGAACGAGAAGCCCTCGCGCGGCGTCCGGTTTCCCACGAGCGGCTGCAGCCGGCTTCGCGTGTTCACGTTGATGAAGGCCAGGGCCTGCTCGCGTTCGGTCATCGATCGATCGGCCGCGGGCATGTCCCGGGTGACCTGCACCAGCCAGTCGATGTCCTCGCTGCTGTCCTCGTCCGCCCGGGCCGTGCCGGTCGCCAGGGCCGCCGCGAAGAGACCCAGGATGAGGCGCCGCTGCCGCATCGCCGCAAGGTAGCCAACAAAAACCTTGCGCGATCCGAGCGGGGCAGCGATACGATCCCGCCGTTGATTTCCGCCCTTCTGGTCATGCTCGCCACGCTCGCGGCGGAGACCTCGCCGCCGCAGCCGGACCCGGCGATACGCCATGTGGTCCTGGTTTCCGTGGATGGGTTGCGCCCGGAGATGCTGCTGCCCGATCTGGTCGACGTGCACCCGGGCCTGGTGCGGCTCACGCGCGGCCCGCACACCCTGCAGGCGAGGTGCGATCCGGACCTCAGCATCACGCTGCCGAACCATCTCGACATGCTCACGGGCCGGCCCGTCACGGGCGAGAGAGGCCACCAGTGGACCGGCAACGCCGACCCCCCGGCGCGGGCCCAGGGGGGCACGCTGCACGCGCGTGGGGGTGCCTACCTCAGCAGCATGTTCGACGTCGCGCACGATCATGGCCTTCGCACCGGCGTGGTGTGCGGCAAGTGGAAGTTCGTGCTGCTCGAGCAGAGTTATGGCGAGGATGCGGGTGGTCCGGACCAGGTGAAGCCCGACGACGGCAAGGACAAGATCGATCTCTTCCTCTGCGATCCCCAGCCGCGATCCCAGCTGGAGCATGTGGTCACGCTGCTTGAGCGCTCGGCGGCGGAGCGAAGGCGCAGCCTGGTGTTCTGGCACATTCCCTCGCCGGACTTCGCGGGCCACGCCAAGGGCTGGGACCTGACCTCCGGATCGGACTACCGCCGGGCCGTGGCCGAGGCGGACGCTGCCCTGGCCATGTTCCTGCAGCGATGCGACGCCGACCCGGAGTTGCGTGGGCGCGTGGCCGTGGTGCTCACGGCGGATCACGGCGGAGGCGTGCCCTTCATCAGTCACTCCGATCCCGAGGCGCCGGTCAACTTCACCATTCCCCTGGTGGCGTGGCTGGGCCGGGATGAAGCCGCGGCGGATCTCTACGACCTCAACCCGGGTTCGCGTCGTCGCCCGGGCCCGACCGAGCGATTCGCGCCTGGTTCGCTGCCGCCCATCCGCAACGGCGATGCGGGCAACCTGGCGCTGCATCTGCTGGGCCTTCCGGCCATCCCGGGCAGCAGCATCAATGCGGCGCAGGATCTGGCGGTCCGTTCGGATCCAGCCCCCGCGACATCCTCGCGTTGAGGCGCGGAAGCTAGGCTTTGGGCATGGCGGACTTCTGCCTGATCGGACGCTCGGATGCCGGCGTCGTGACGCACCCGCTGTCGCTGCCGGGCCCCGTGACGGTGGGGCGACTGCCCACATGCCAGGTGGTGATCGAGCATGCCCAGGTCAGTCGCCTGCACGCCCGCCTTGAATGGCTCGCCGGTCAGGAGCGATGGTGCGTGAGCGATGCGGGCAGCCAGGGAGGGACGCGGGTGAACGGGCGGCGCCTGGACAAGGGCGAGACCGTCGTCCTGGAGCATGGCGACCAGATCGCCTTCGGGCCGGCGGTGCTCGAATGCGTCGCGGGCGGTGCCGGCGCCACGCTGATGGGTGTCGATGATCCGGCGGAACAGATCGAGTGGCTCAAGGCCGGTCGTTCGGAGGACCTGAGTCATCGACATCTGGCCCTGCTTCTCGACCTGAACGCCACCTTCGATGCCGCCAGCGATGAGGATGCCACCCGATCCAAGCTGGTGGAGGGCGCGGCTCAGGCCACGGGTTTCGCCAACGTGGCGTTCGTGCTCAAACCCGTCAGCGAGGACGACATTCGTGTGGGGGTTCATGTGGGCGAGGTGTTCGACCGGGATGGTCGCCCGCGCATGAGCCGCACGGTGCTGAGGAGGGCCCGGGAGGGCCTGGTGCTGGTGACCGACAAGGCCCAGGTGAGCGATGCCGCCATGGCCGCGAGCCTGGAGCGGGTGTCCGCCCAGCAGGCGTTCTGCATCCCCGTGGGCGATCGTGGTTCGTTCGGATTCCTGTACGCGGACAACGGCGCGTCCCGGGGCGATGCAAGCGAGCGGACGCGGCTCGAGGAGGCCGCCAAGGTGGCCCACGCGCTGGTGCGAATGGCTGCGGCCAGCCTGGAGCGGCTGCATCGGGCTCGCGAGATGGAGCGGCTGTGGCGAGCCACGCTGCAGCTGGTGGTCGACACCGTCGAGAACCGGGACAAGTGCACGGGTGGACACTCCACGCGCGTCGCCGAGCTGGCGCGACTGGTGGGCCGGACTGCGGGGCTGGATGAGGGAACGTGTGCGCTCATCTACGAGTGCGGCCGCGTGCACGACATCGGCAAGGTGGCGGTGCCGGATGGCGTGCTCAACAAGCCGGGCAGACTCGACGAGAACGAGTTCAAGCAGGTGATGGCGCACCCGACGGTGGGGTTCAACATGCTGCGCGGCCATCCGCTGATGCAGGACGTGCTTCCGGGCGTGCTCGAGCACCACGAGAAGTGGGATGGCTCCGGTTATCCAGCACGGCTCGAGCGAGAGTCCATCTCGGTCCTCGGCCGCGTGATCGCCGTGGCCGACGTGTTCGACGCGCTCACCTGCGAACGGCCGTATCGCTCCGCCATGCCCGTGGAGAAGGCCCGCGCCATCATCGGCGAGGGTGCCGGCAGCCACTTCGACCCCGCCTTCGTGAAGGCCTTCCTGGCGATCCCCGTGGAGACGCTGGCCCGGCACATGGAGTCCGGCCGATCAGGCAACGGCTAGACGCGCCGGACCAGCACCGCTTCCATGCCCGTGGGCGTCCGGTGCACCAGCACCACCAGCGATCGCGTGCCAGGGCCGCGGCATGCGCTGGACCAGGCATCGGCATCGACGGCACCGCCACGCACCTTCACGGCGACGTCGCCCGCATCCAGCTCTCGAAGGCGCCGCGCAACGGTTGAAAGCCTGGCCGGCATGACCTCGATCCGCTCGAACCAGCGGAACCATGCCTCGGCGGGTTCGCCCTGCGGGGGGGCGTCCCGACTGCAGAGCCCGAGTCCTGGCGCGCGTTCGCGCAGTCCGAGCGGCGCGGCCAGCTGTGGGAGCAGTCCCGATCGCTCGAGCGAGGCATCCGGTTCGGCGATGAACCTCTCCCATCGGTCCACGGCGGGCCATGGACCTCATCGCGCGCCTCCAGCCGCACGGCCGTGTTGTGTCCCGCGTGCCACGCCGCCGATCCGGTGAGCAGCACGGCCTGCGTGAGTGCACCCTCTCGACCCAGGA
>RFOC01000019.1 GCA_009926815.1 Planctomycetota bacterium | reverse complement strand
GAGCCGCTCCCGCTTCTCGCCCAGTTCCCGCCGGATGATGGGCCGGTGGCCCTCGCGGAGCGTGGCCTTGTGCACCCAGAACTCGTCCGGCCTGACGCGTCCCTTCACGAGCGCTTCACCCAGACCCCAGGCGGCATCGATGAGCACCACGCCGCGGAAGCCGCTCTCGGTGTCCAGCGTGAACAGGGTGCCGGCACTGCCGGTGTCGCTGCGCACCATGCGCTGCACGCCCACGCTGATGGAGACCGCATGATGCGGAATTCCGTTGTTCACGCGGTAGACGATGGCACGATCGGTGAAGAGCGAGGCCATGCATCGCCGCATGGCCAGATCCAGGGCCTGCTGGCCCTGCACGTTCAGGTAGGACTCCTGCTGACCCGCGAACGAGGCCGCGGGCAGGTCCTCGGCGGTGGCGCTGGAACGCACGGCCACCGGGATGAACCGCGGCGAGCCTGCATCGGCCCCGGGGGAGGCGGCGCTGAGCCGGGCATACGCCTCAAAGGCCTGGTCGCGCACGGTGTTGGGCAGCGGCGCCTCGGTGATCCGCCGGCGGATCTCGGCGGCGGTGGTGGCCAGGCCTCGCGTGTCGCCCGGAGCGATTCCTCGCAGCTGCTCCTGCACCCATGCGGTCAGTCCCGCCTCGCGCAGATGCTGCCGGTACGCGTGCGTGGTGATGGCGAAGCCGTCGGGCACCCGGACACCGGCTGGGCAGAGGGTCCGGATCATTTCCCCAAGCGAGGCGTTCTTGCCGCCGACCAGCGGCAGGTCATCCAGACCGATCTCGGCGAAGGGCACGGCCCATCGCGACGTGCGAAGATGCATGCTGCCCGGAAGCAGGGGGTTGAGCCTGGAGATGGCGCTGGAGATGCCGGGCATGCACGGCACCATGCGCCGCGCCCGGCCGTTGGGGAGAACCGACGCCTGGAAACCGTCGCGACCCCGTGGTCGCCACAGGCTGCGCGGTCACGCCAGCTCCTGGATGATCCGGGCCGGGGTGGCCTGCCCGTGGCCCATCCGGGTGAGATGACCCGGCGGCTGAATCAGGCCTTTCCGTGGATGAATTTCCTTGCATCGGCGCCGCAGGGATCGGACTCTGTGGCGTGTCCTGGGCCGGCGCCCGGGCGATGGAAGGGACCCAGGAGGAGGGGAGTGCCGTGACTGAATCAAGCCTGTTCCGCTGGTTGTTCGCGAGTGCTCCCGTGGCGAGCGAAGGCACGCCGTCCGGCCGGAGCGGCGCTCCGGCGGAGTTGAACCCAACCGCTCACGTCACTGGCACCGGGTCCGGGCTGGCCTCGGGCGATGGGTGGACGCAACGGGCTTGGGCGTGTTCCTGTGGGCGGGCCGAGTGTCCGACGCAGTCGGTGATGGAACGCGAAGGGTGAGGGCGCAAGGGCGTCAATGGCCCTCCGGCGTGTTCCGATCCGCCAGGGTGCGGGGATCCGCGGGAGCCACGATGCGCAGCCTGAGGGCATGGAGCACGCGCCGGGGGCTCCGTTCGCCTTCGGCAAACGCCTGAAGGAACCGACGCTGGGCGGGGGGCTCCCAGATGGAGAGGGTGGGTTCGATCGTGCCGAGCACTGGATCGCCCAGCGCGATCGCCTGGACCTCCGCCGTGCGTGAGCCGGCCAGTCGTTGGCAGTCGCCTGCGGTCAGGTTGGGATAGTCGCACCCGACCACCAGCCATGCCACGCCGTCCTTTCGCGTGAAGGCCGCATGCAGGCCACCGGCTGGCCCCAGCCCGGGCTCCTGATCCTCGATGCCGTTCGCTCCCAGACCCCAGGCCTCGCGCTGCGATCGGGTGCAGGACCATCGGACTTGGGCGCACACGAGTTTCAGCAAGCCGGCCACCGCCTGCCACTGCGGAAGCGAGCCGTAGATGATCTCGGCCTTGTCGCGTCCCATGCGGGAGCTGGCCCCGCCGGTCAGCACCAACCCATGAAGTTCAGGCAGTGCCACGCGAGTTTCCGCCGGCACGCTCCACGCGCACCACGACCGACTTGGACGCCGGGGTCAGGCTTCCCTCCGCGTGGCTGCCGATGGGAACGAGCACGTTGGCCTCGGGGAAGTAGGCGGCGACGCAGCCCCTGGGGATGTCGTAGGCCACCGCCCGGAAGTTGCGGGCGCGTCGCTCGCGACCGCCGTGATGGCTCACCAGATCCACCAGCTGTCCGTCCGTCAGCCCGGCCGTCGCCAGGTCTCCGGCGTGCATGAACGCCACGCGCCGGCCCCGGCGCACGCCTCGGTAGCGGTCATCCAGGCCATGGATGGTGGTGTTGAACTGGTCGTGCGAGCGGATGGTGGTCAGCAGCAACTCCCCGGGACCGGCCCGCTCGACCGGAATCGGATGCACCACGAACAGGGCCTTGCCGCTGGGGGTCTCGAAGGCTCGCCGATCACGCACCGCGTGGGGCAGCGTGAAACCGCCAGGCTGACGCACGCGATCGTTCATGCGCTCGAAGCCGGGAATCACTCGGGCGATGCGCTCGCGGATGGCGTCGTAGCTGCGCTCGTAGGCGCTCCAGTCCACGCCCAGCGTGGCCGCCGCCAGTCCGGCCACGATGGCGGGTTCGCTGCGCAGCATGGTGGAGGCGGGGTTCAGCCGGCCGCGTGAGGCGTGCACCACGCCCATGGAATCCTCCACGGAGACGAACTGCTCGCCGTCGGCCTGCACGTCGCGCTCGGTGCGGCCCAGGCAGGGAAGGATGAGGGCCTCCGTGCCGGTGACCAGATGCGAGCGGTTCAGTTTCGTGGACACCTGCACGGTGAGCCGGCAGCGGCGCAGCGCCTGCGCCACATGCGCCGTGTCGGGCGTGGCCGACAGGAAGTTGCCGCCCAGCGCAAGGAACACCCGTGCATCGCCGCGGTGCATGGCCTCGATGGCCTCCACGGTGCTGAAGCCGTGGGCGCGGGGGGGCTCGAAGCCGAATTCGCGGCCGAGCCGGTCCAGGAACGCGGCGGAGGGCCGCTCCCAGATGCCCATGGTTCGGTCCCCTTGCACGTTGCTGTGGCCGCGCACCGGACAGGCGCCGGCGCCCGGCCTGCCGAAGTGCCCGCCGAGCAGCAGCAGGTTCACGATCTGCTGGATGTTGGCCACGGCGTTCTCGTGCTGCGTGAGGCCCATGGCCCAGCAGCAGATGACCGCCTTCGAGGTGCCGATCGCATCGGCCACCTTCCGGATCATGCCCTCGGCGACGCCCGAGCCCGCCTCGATCGCTGGCCACGATTCCCGCTGCAGGTCGGCGTGGTGCGCGTCGAAACCCTCGGTGAAGCGGTCGATGAACTCGCGGTCGATGCCGATGCCGCGCTCGAGCATGGCCTTCTGGATGCCCTTGAGCAGCGCCACGTCGCCGTTCACGCGCACGGGCACATGCAGGCTGGCCAGTGGCGTGCCGCGGCCCAGCAGGCCGGAGACTTCCTGCGGATGCCGGAAGCGCTTCAGACCCGCCTCGGCCAGCGGATTGATGTCGATGATGCGGCACCCTCGCCGGGCCGCGGCCTGCAGGGTGGAGAGCATGCGCGGATGGTTGGAGCCCGGGTTCTGCCCGATCACCACGATGCAGTCCGCATGGTCGAAGTCGCCCAGGCTCACCGTGCCCTTGCCCACGCCGATGCTGCGGGTCATGGCCACGCCGCTGGATTCATGGCAGAGGTTCGAGCAGTCGGGCAGGTTGTTGGTGCCGTAGAGACGAACGAAGAGCTGGTACAGGAACGCCGCCTCGTTGCTGGTGCGTCCCGAGGTGTAGAACACCGCCTCGTTCGGCGAGGCCAGCGATCGAAGGTGCCTGGCGGTCAGCGCGAAGGCGTCATCCCAGGCGATGGGGCGATAGTGCGTGTCGCCCGGGGCCCGATGCATGGGTTCGGTCAGTCGTCCGGACTGGCCGAGCTGGTGATCGTCACGTTCCGCGAGCGCCTGCACCGAATGTCTGGCGAAGAAGTCGCGATCGGCGCGGGCCAGCGTGGCCTCGTCGGCGACCGCCTTCGCGCCGTTCTCGCAGAACTCGAAGGCGGAGCGATGACCGGCGGGATCGGGCCAGGCGCAACCAGGGCAATCGAAGCCGTCCTGCTGGTTCAGCTGCAGCAGGGTGGACGCGGCGCGCGTGGCGCCCATGCGGGAGATGGAGGCGCTGAGCGCCACCCGGACCGCCGTGGGGCCGCCGGCCGCCTCGGCAGGTGGGCCGATGGTGATCCCTGGGTCGGGGATCTGGGGGCCCAGGTCGTCCGTGGACAGGCGTTCATGCTGGGCGTCGCCGGGCATGCTCACGCGCCGCATGCCGGGTTCGGGTTGGGGAACGCATCGCCGTCGTCCTCGCGAAGGGCGGGGTCCCTGGGCTGCAGGCACTGGAAGTCCTTCTCGACCAGGATCACCAACGGACCCTCCGGCGTGGTCTGCTCGGTCAGCATGCCCACCTGGTCCGACCCGGCCCATCGCAGCGCCTGCGCCGCAGGCACACGGATGCGGATGAAGTTCGGTTCCAGGTCCGCCCGAAGGTCGGCCAGCGAGGCATCTCGTTCGATGGAGCAGCGAAGCGTGGCGTGGCCGAAGCAGGTCTGGTCCACCACCATGCCGCGCTCCGCCAGCGTGCGCACCTCGGATTGCTGCAGGCGAAGTCGCAGCGAGTTGCCTCGGATGCGCAGCTTCATGCCGGGTCGCCCTCGATGCGCCAGGCCCCGTGATACACGTTGAATCGCTCGCCTCGGAGGAAGCCGATCAGGGTCACGCCGAATCGATGGGCCATCTCGATGGCCATGCTCGAGGGAGCGCCCACCGCCGCCACGACCGGCACGCCGGCGACGACCGCCTTCTGCATGAGCTCGAAGCTGATCCGTCCGCTGAGGAACAGCAGCCGGTCGCGGAGCGGAGCGGCCCCGCGAAGGAACTGTGCGCCGAGAAGCTTGTCGACCGCGTTGTGCCGGCCCACGTCCTCGCGGATCTCGAGCAGATCTCCGGCGGCGTCGACGAGGGCGGCGGCATGCAGTCCGCCCGTCTGCTCGAACACGCGCTGCGCGGCGCGCAGTCGCTCGGGCAGGGCGGTGATGGTGGCGGGTTTCATGCGCAGGCCATGGCGCGGCACGGGACGCAGGCCGCGCACCTGCAGGGCATCGAGCGAGGCCTTGCCGCACGCGCCGCAGCTGCTCGTGGCCCGGAAGGCTCGGTCGAGCGTGGACCAATCCACCTGCACATGATCGGCCAGCCGCACGCGCACGGCATGTCGCGCACCATGCACGCCATCGTCGAGCCCGCAGGATCGCAGGAGCTCGATCTCGCCCGGATCACGCACGATGCCCTCCGACCATAGGAACCCCGCGGCGAGCTCCTCGTCGTGGCCCGGCGTGCGCATGGTGATCGAGAGGCTCCGCAACGATCGACCCGAGGGCTGGCGATGGTCGATTCGGATCTCGAGCGGCTCCTCGAGGGCCACGATGTCCGTGGTCGGGTCCATGGCACCGCGAACGCAGCGAAGGATGTCCACCCGCTGGGTCGGCGTGGATTCCTGGGCGTGACCGGTCGGCACGGCGTCGATGATATTCGGGGCCTCTCGACGGGCCGGGCAGGGCCGGGAACCGCGGGTGCGCGCGGGAATGGTGGCGGAATGACCGGAATGGCTTGCACAGTCGGAACTGGAACGAACACTGCCCTGTCCCGGCGAAGGAGTCCGGGGCACGCGATCAGGAGGACCCAAGCCATGACGGCATCGAAGGCACCAGGGGAGGGCGGCGGCCAGGGTGAGGCGAAGCGTGATGGTCACCGTGGGACAGGGCGGTCGCCGTCCGCGCATCCATCCGCATTGCCCGATGAAGAGGGTGGGGTCGCCACGGGTGAGCGATCTCCTGGACTCATCGAGGTGCGGCAGAAGGCGGATGCCGAGGCGCGGGAACGGGCGAATCGGCTGATCGACGAGTGGATGTCGCGGGAGGGCTGATGCAGCCCTGGCGGCTCGAGGCATGCCGCGGCCTCAGCTGGCCGGGCGACCCGCCTCATCATCCATGAACCAGCGCTCGAACTCGATCTCGTCGCGGATCTGGATGCCGTCGTGGCCGCGCAGCGGCAGGTCGGGCACCAGCCTGCGGACGCGGTCGACGATGCCCTTGTGCAGGGCGGCGAATCGCCAGCCCTGTCGCTGGTAGAAGCGGATGGCGCGGCTGTTGTCGTTGGTGGTGGTCAGGTAGATGCGTCGGCAGCCGGCCGTCCGCGCGTGGCTCTCCGCAGCGGTCAGAAGCGCGGCACCGATGCCTGGCGCGGAGGCGCGGCTGCTCAGGGTGATCACCTCGCACTGCCAGCCGCCGGGGTCCATGTTCAGGGTGATCAGGCCGGCGAAGGTGCCGTTGGCTTCGGCCACGAATCCGGGCAGTTGGTCGGCGTGGTGGCAGCGGCCCAGGGACCAGATCCGCGTGTCGTGCCAGTGACGGCGGAGTTCGGCCTGGATCTCGGGCAGGTCGCGTGGCTCGATCGCGCGGACGGTGAGCACCATGGCACCGAGCCTACTGGCGCGGATGCGTGCGGAGCGCGCTCAGCGTTGAAGGCTGTCCGGTCCTGCCGTGGTCGTCTCGCCCAGCGCGGCCGAGACGGCGCTCTGGAACACCGTCTCCTCGGGCTTGATGCCCGTCCATCGCTCGAAGATCTGCATGGCCAGTTGCACGAGCATTTCCACGCCGTCCACGATGGGGCAGCCGTGGTCGCGTGCCGCTTGCAGGAAGGGCGTGCGTCGCGGGTTGGTGATGACATCCACCGCCAGGCATCCGGGCGCAACCGTGGCCCAGTCGAGCGGAACCTGCTCCAGTTCCGGAGCGCAGCCGAGGTGCGTGGCGTTCATCACCATGGTGGTGCCAGCGGGAAGGCGAACGGGTGACTGCCACGCCTGCCACTCGCACGTCACGCCGCTGGCCTGGCGCACGCGATCCGCCACCTCGCGGCCCTGCGCCTCGCGTCGGGTGACCAGCGTGAGATGCGCGGCGCCGGCCCAGGCGATCTCGACCGCCATGGCGCGGCCAGCGCCACCCGCGCCCAGCATGACCACGCGCTGGCCCTTCAGCGGCGCCACCTTGGCGATCGCCTTGACCACGCCCTTGCCGTCGTTGTTGTGGCCGATCAGGCGACCGTTCTCGATGGTCATGTAGTTGGCGGCGCCGATGGCGCGCACATCGTCATCGATCTCGTCGAGCAGGGGGATCACCGCCACCTTCCAGGGCACCGTGATGCACATGCCGCTGTAGCCCAGCGGGCGAAGCGCCTTCACGGCCAGGGCCAGGTCGGCCTCGTTGGCGATGTCGTTCTTCCAGAACTGCCAGTGCAGGCCGTGATGCGCGAAGACCGCATCGAACATGCGGTCGATGGGATTCTCGGCCACGGGATGGCCCAGCATGCCGGTCATGCACTTCTGCGGGGCGATCATCGGACCGTTCGTCCCGGCTCCATGCGGCTGGGTGGGCTGGGTGCCGTTCATGGGGGGAAACTAGCGGTCGACCGTTGGGGGTATCGGTGAGCGGATCCGGGGCGTGGTCAGGATGGACACGGACCCAAGCTTTGTGCTGAATTCCAATATAGTATATCACGAGATACTATTTGCAATTGCAAGCGTATCATATATGATACGAAAACGCATGGATCAACCCACCGCACTGATCTTCGCCGAACGCCTCAACCGTCGAAGGAAGTCCCTTGGCATGAGTCATTCCGTGGTCGCGGCAAGGAGTGGCGTGTCGGAACCGTCCGTGAAAAGGATCCTGGGAGGAAGGATCTCGGAGGCGTCTTTCGCCAACGTGGTGGCGATTGCCGAGGCGCTTGGCGTGTCGCTGGGTGTTCAGGAGGTCGAGTCCGAGGAGTGGTGCCGACAGCAGGCTCGTCGAAAGGCCGAACACGTCGCTCGACTTGTGCAAGGCACCAGCGCGCTGGAGGGGCAGGCGGTGGACCCCATGGTCTACGACCAGCTTGTGGACCGGTCGTATCACCAGCTGATGGCGGGTTCAAGACGCAGGCTGTGGTCGACGTGATGCTGCCGGATCCGGCCATCCCCGGTCAGACGCCGCTGGACGATCTCTCGGGGTTGCGGCTTGAAGGCATTCGTACCACGGCGGAATTGAACTCGGCCGAGGCCGAGAATGTCCGCAAGGCGGTGCTGAAGTATCTGGCTGCCCGACCCACGCCAAGATCGGCGCCGTTCGACTTTCCGTGGCTGTGTCGATTGCACGGGGAGATGTTCGGCGATGTCTGGGCGTGGGCAGGCACGCTTCGCAGGGGTGAGACCAACATTGGCTGCAGGCCACACGAGATTCAGGAGCGACTCCATGCGCTGCTGGAGGATCTGCGGGCGTGGAAGGGCTCCGGCATGGGCCTGGAGGAGCAGGCCGTTCGACTTCATCACGTGGCCGTGCAGATTCATCCATTCCGGAATGGGAATGGACGCTGGTCGCGGATGCTGGCCAACGTCTGGCTGAAGCGGCACGGGGGGCAGCCGATCGAGTGGCCCGAGACGACCATCGGCACGGCCAGCACGGTGCGTGAGTCGTACCTTCAGGCGATCCGGGCCGCCGACGCGCATGACTACGCCGCGCTGTCAGCCCTGCATCAGCGGTTCGGCGGGCGGGGAAGGCGCGACACACCGGATGGAGGCAAGGCGTGATGCAAAGCGGGAGACGGGACTCGAACCCGCGACATTCAGCTTGGGAAGCTGACGCTCTACCAACTGAGCTACACCCGCGAACGAGATGAGTATAGGGCCTTGCCGAATCACCCAAGCGACAGGGCCGCTCGCGGCAGGCGATCATCTCGCATCAGGTTGTTGAAGCGGAAGTCATCGGTGGCGTGGATGGTCCAGCCGGCACGCATGGCGCGGTCGAGCGCCGTGACGATCTGGAAGAAGTCCATGCCGGGATTGCCATCCAGGAGGTACGTGCCGGGCTCGAATCGCTCGAGCACATCCACCAGCACGCGGGCCGTGTCATGCAGGAACGAGCAGGCCGGGAACCATGCCGTGCTGGCGTGAATGTGTCCCCGCTCCGCGTGCCTTCGGCAGAGGAAGTCGACCATCTGGTTGCCGCCCGGTCGGAGCGCGATCTGCCAGCCCAGGCGCACGATGCGGGCCCCTGGGTTCGCCTCGCGGACACGGCGCTCGCAGTCCAGCTTGTACCGGCCATAGTCGTCATCCGGCTCGGGCACCTGATCCGGAGTGAAGGGGCCGGTCTGATGCTTGCCGTACACGGACGCGGAACCCGTGAACAGGAACGGTCGGTCCTGGCGAGCGCACGCCTGGGCCAGCCACGCCGCCCAGCCGGGATCGCCCATGGCGCAGTGCACGACGGCGGAGGGCTGCACGCTGTCCAGGAAGGCCCGCGCCTCCTCGGGCCGCTCGGGGGGCACCCGCCGGCGATCCCACGCCACCACCGCCGCGCCACGCTTCTGCAGTTCGGCGGCCACGGCCGGCGCCACGGTGCCATGCATGCCTGTCAGGAGAATGGGATTCATGGCGTCTCCGCCCGCATGATGCCCAGACGCCGGTCGGCGTGCATGACCTTCGGACCCGCCGCGAAGCCGGCGTGTCTGGGCCGCGAAACCTGCATGCGGACCACTGCTAGCCTGCCCGCATGCTCCGGCGGGTGGCTCGAACGCTCTTCCTTCCCGTGGTGCTGGTCGCCGCAGCGCTGCTCTGGTGGCACGCGCCCCGAGCGCCGCGCGCGGAGCATGCCATGGAGCACTCGGCGTACGTGTGGCAGAGGGATTGGACGCCTGCAGTGCGTCGCGCCGTGGAGCAGCGTTTGCAAGGCATGCGCGACGTGTCGGTGCTGGCCGGCGAGATCGCCTGGTCGGGCGACGCCCGAACCATGACGGCCGTGCGCCTGCCCTGGCGGGATCTGGCCGCATGCGGTCGCCCCGTGGGGCTTGCACTTCGGCTGGGCTCGTGTGACCGTGCCACGCTGTCGGACCCGGAGGCCGTGGCCTGGGTCCGCTCGCAGGCCCAGTCCGTGGTGCGCGCGGCGAGGGAGGGGGGACTGGAGCCCGCGGAACTTCAGCTGGACTTCGACGCCGCGACGAGCCAGCTGGCCGCGTATCGCGCGCTGGTGCAGGAGGTCTCGGGGGCGCTCGCGCCTCTGCCCGTGACGCTGACCACGCTGCCCACGTGGATGTCCAGCGGCGACTTTGGACCGCTGGTGCGCAGCGTGCCTCGCTTCGTGCTGCAGGTGCACGCCTTCGACCGCGCTCGCCTGGAGGGACCGGAGGCCACGCTCTGCGATGCCCGGGATGCCACGCGCTGGGTGGAGCGGGCCGCCGGCTTTGGCGTGCCCTTCGACGTGGCGCTGCCCACCTACGGCTACCTGGTCGTGCATGGATCCGACCAGCGAGTGACCGGGCTGGTGGCCGAGGCGCACGATGAGCGCCTGCGCGGGGCCGCCGGCGTGCGCGAACTCTCCGCCGATCCAGCCGCCATCGCGGGGCTGGTGCGCGGCTGGCTGGAGGATCGTCCGGCCTGCATGCGCGGCGTGGTGTGGTACCGGCTGCCCGTGGAGGGCGATCGCCTGAACTGGTCGTGGCCCACGCTGGCCAGCGTGATGCGGGGCGTGGTGCCGCAGGGGTCGCTTCGAATGGAGACGGAGCATCCTGCGCCCGGGCTGGTGGAGATCGTGGCCCGGAACGATGGCGACGCCGATGCGCCGCTGCCGCGCGGCTGGTCGGCCCGGTGGAAGGATGGCACCACGCTCCTGGGCCGGGATGGCCTGGGCACGGTGGTCACGGCCGGCGGCGGGCCCGGTGCGGCGAACTTCTCGTTGGCGGCGCCGGGTGATCGTCGACTGCGTCCCGGCGAACGGCGCCGCGTGGCATGGATGCGATTCGATGCGGACACGGAGGTCACGCTTCATGTGGAAGACGACTAGACGGGGCGGTCGGATCACGCCCATGCTCGCGGTGCTCCCGCTGCTTGCGGGCTGGGTCCTCTCGCTGGCCTGCGGACGGAGCATGCCTTCCATCCTGCAGTTCGGGAGCATCGAATCGCTGGACAGGTTTCCCGGCGCGAGGGTGGATCGCGAGTTCATCCGGCTTCGTCCCCACCGTCTGGGGACGCTGGTGCCGCTGGCCGCGGGCACGTGCGAGTACTCCAGTCAGGTGCAGGATGACGGCGCGGATCTGGCCATGGCCCTGGGGGTGTCGCGGAGCGACCGCCGCGTGCGCGGCTATGTGGGGGCCACGAACCTGCAGGAGATTCCCGCCGAGATTCCCGAGGAGTTCTGGCTCTACGCCGAGCATCGACTGCCGTGGAGCGCGCCCCGGAACCTGGCCGAACCGCACGCGGCCGACGCTGCCGCCGAGGGCGAGGACCAGCGGTTGGACGCGGATGCACGGGTGGCCTTGGGAGGCGTGGACCTGGCCATGCCGCCGCAACGGGAACCGGGGTGGTGCTGCGACAGGCCCGATGGATGGGTGGGGGATGGCCTCACGCTGACCGATGAGGCGACGCTGCCGTCCGATCCGCTTCGGCAGATCCTGGCGCTTCCGCCCGAGGCACGGTGCTGGCGGAGCGTCTGGGCCGCGTATCGGCTGGGGCGAGAGCAGCAGGACGCCGATCCCGAGGCGGCCATCGAGTGGTTCCGGAAGGTGCGGCAGCTGGCCTCCGAGGGCTACGCCGATTCGCTTGGCATGGCGGCGGCGAGCATCGGCTGGGAGGCCCGTGCGGCCATGCAGTCGGGACGCCTGGTGGACGCCATGCACCTGTACCTGGAGCATTGGGCGGCCGGGTACGACGCGACACGATCACTTCGCATCGTGTGTCAGCATGCGCTCGAGAGTCCCCCGGAACTGCTGCGTGACGTGGCGGCCGATCCCGTGGCCGCCAGCCTGGTGACCGCGTACCTGAATGGGAGCAACTGGGAGCGACCGGACTGGATGGACGAACCCACGTGGATCCGCGAGGATCTGGCCAACGACTGGCTGCGGGCGCTGGAGCAGGCGGGCACGGTGGGCGACATCGGGGCGGATCGCGCCGCGATGCTGGCCTATCGGCATGCGGACTTCGAGCTGGCCGATCGCTGGGCCTGCCTGGCGCCGGATTCGGCGCTGGCGGCCTGGGTGAAGGCCAAGCTGGCGGTCCGCCGCGGGGACCTGGATGCGGCCGCGGAGCACTACGCGACGGTGGCTCGCGGTGGCGATCCGGCCCTGTGGTGGCTGTCGGTGGAGTTCGACGTGGAGATGAAGGCGGGCTCGTGGCGAATGGGTGAGCACGCGATCGTGATGCTGGCCAGGGACCGCTACGCCGAGGCGCTGGACATGCTCCTTCGTGGGTGCTTCTGGGGCGATGCGGCCTATGTGGCGGAGCGCGTGATGACCTCCGACGAGTTGCGGGCCGTGGTCGACGGGATCACGGATCACGATCCCACGATGCTGGGGCACATGTCGCTGCAGCATCCGCAGTCGGAACCCAGGGCCTGCCGCGCCGAGATCCGGTACCTGCTGGCCCGGCGGCTGGCTCGCGAGGGGCGATGGGCCCTTGCGGCGGGGTACATGCCTGCGGGCCTGCAGGCCTCGAGCCACGAGATCGAGCAGCTGCTGAAGCAGGGGAAGGATCCGGTGCTGCCACCCTCGATCCGCGCGAGCGCGCTCTGGGCAGCGGCGCAGCGCATGCGGCAGAGCGGCATGGAACTGGTCGGCACGGAACTCTGGCCGGATCAGCATCGGGTGGATGGCCAGTATCAGGGCCTGGACGAACTGCAGTGCCGGATCGACGATCCGCCCGCGACCGGCATGCTGCCCACGCGACTGGAAGTGGAGCGGGCCGAGGCCGCCCAGCCGACGCCGGCGCTCCGGTTCCACTACCGGTACGTGGCGGCCGAGCTGGCGTGGCAGGCCGCCATGCTCATGCCGGATCAGGACCCGCAGACCGCGAGGGTGCTCTGGATCGCCGGACGCTGGCTGGCCCCGCGTGATCCGAAGGCGGCCGATCGCTTCTACAAGGCGCTCGTGCGTCGCTGCGGGGACACGCCGCTGGGCGAGGCGGCCAGGCGCGAGCGATGGTTGCCGGTGCCCACGCTCCGGTGGCAGGACAACAAGCAGTCGTGAACCCGCGGGGCGCCTGGCCACGGCGCGGTGATAGGTTGGACGCATGACCCAGGGCATGGCGCTCGACTGGACGCTGGTCGTGGCCGCCGGCGTGCTGCTGGTGGAGGTGGCGGGCCTGGTGCTGGCGGCGGACGCGGTCATGCGCAACCGGACGCCGCAGGGCACCATCGCATGGGCGATCGCGCTGCTGCTCATGCCGGCCATCGCCATTCCCTTCTACCTCACTTTCGGCAGCCGCAGGTTCGATGGCTACGTCCGCGCCATCCGTCGTGGGCAACGCGAGCTGCATGCGTTGTGGCGACGGGCTCGAGAGGCGGTGGAGCCGCATGCGGTGCACGAGTCGCAGGCGACCGATGGGCTGGGACCGGCGCTGGAGCATCTGGCGACGCTGCCCGCGACCGCGGGCAACGCGGTGGACCTGCTGGTGGATGGGCAGGCGACCTTCGACGCCATCCTGGCGGGCATTGGCCGGGCCAGGCACTACGTGCTGTCGCAGTTCTACATCGTGCATGACGACGGGATCGGGCGGCGATACCGTCAGGCGCTGCTGGAGGCGCAGGCCCGGGGGGTGCAGGTGTTCTTCCTCTACGACGAGATCGGATGCGCCGGACTTGCGGATGCCTACCTGCAGCCGCTGGAGGCGGCAGGCTGCCACGTGAGCGGGTTCAAGACCACGAAGGGCGGCAACCGCTTCCAGATCAACTTCCGCAACCACCGCAAGATCGTGGTGGTGGACGGGCGCGAGGCCTTCGTGGGCGGGATCAACGTGGGCGACGAGTACCTGGGCCGGGATCCGGACGTGGGCGAGTGGCGCGACACGCACCTGCGTCTGGAGGGGCCGAGCGTGCTGGGCGTGCAGCTGGCGTGGTGCGAGGACTGGAAGTGGGCCACGGGCACGGTGCCGGAGCTGGCCTGGGAGCCGGTGGCGCCCGCGAACGGCGCCAACCGCGTGATCGTGATGCCGAGCAGCCCTGCGGATCCCTTCGAGACGTGCACGCTCATGTTCCTGCACATGGTGTGCGCGGCGAAGCGGCGGCTGTGGATCGCCACGCCCTACTTCGTGCCCGACGAGGGCATCACGGCGGCGCTGCAGCTGGCCGCCAAGCGGGGCGTGGACGTGCGGGTGATGATCCCGGAGCGCACCGACAACTGGCTGGTGAAGCTCTCGGCGTACAGCTTCTACCCCGACATCATCCCGGCGGGCGTGAAGGTGTACCGGTACAACAAGGCCTTCCTGCATCACAAGGTGGTGCTGAGCGACGACACCGCGGCGGTGGGCACGGCCAACTTCGACAACCGGAGTTTCCGGATCAACTTCGAGATCACCGTGCTGGCCGAGGGCCCGGTGCACGCGGAGGTGCAGGCCATGATGGGCCGCGACTTCGAGCGATGCCACGGCACGAGCGTGGCGGAGTTCGAGCGACGGCCGTGGTGGTTCCGCGTGGCGGCTCGCGTGGCGCGGCTGATGGCGCCGATCCAGTGAGGGGAGGGACGGGCCTCCATACAGGACCTTCGCAGAAGGTCCTGTATGGAGGCCCGTCCCTCTCTACTTCCGCAGCACCAGCGTCACGTCACTCGACTCGGGGCCCAGACGGATCCGCGGGAACCCCTCCGCCAGCATGTCGTGGGCCTCGACCAGCGTCCACGGACCGGTTCGCTTGAGCGCGCGGCGCACCCACGGCAGCGGGAAGGTGATCAGGTCGTAGGTCTCGGCGATCATGGGACCGGCCGCATCCACGCCGAAGGTCATCATGAGGTGCTGGATGCGCTCGTAGGGACTTCCGGCCGCCGCGCCCAGCGAGACGCTCCGAAGCGCGGCCATGCCGCCGCCGCCGATCGGTCGCGGACCGTATTCGCCCAGGATCATCGGCTCGCTGGCTCTTCGACCGCTTCGCACCGTGAGGCCCCACAGGTACACGCCACCCGGCCTCAGCATGAGCCACACCGAGCGAAGGTGCCGCTCGACGGCCTCCGGCGAGGGCAGGTGACCGACGGTGCCATGCAGGTTGAGCGCCAGGTCGAAGGGTTCCGCGGCCGCCTCCTCCAGCAGTTCGGAGGGCGGAGCGGACATGTCGCCCGTCAGCACCGTGGCGTGCGGGATGGCGGCCTTGGCGGCCTTCGCCATGGCCGGCTCCATGTCGAGGCCGTGGACCTGGCAGCCCATCCGCGCGAAGACGGCCAGCCACTGTCCCGGACCGCATCCAGGCTCGTAGACGCGATGGACATGCCTGAGGCCCGTGCCGGGAGGACGTCGCCGCTTGCGCGGGCCGGGTCGCACGCCTCGCCTGGCCCAGTCCAGCGCCGACCGGATGAGTTCCGGCTCCAGTTGGTGGAAGGCGGCGTAGAGGGCAGGGTGCGCGTAGATTCCGCTGGACATGGGCCGAACGGTAGCGAAAGCCGGCGCCGGTGGCGACCTGGCGTGGCTGGGCGAGGCGCACGAGGAGGCGCTTCGGCGCGATCCCGAGACTCGGCGGCGACGCGGCGCCTACATGACGCCGCCGGAACTGGCCCAGCGCGTGGCGGAATCCGCGCTTGCGCCGTGGCTGCGGCAGCGGCGAGGCGTGCCGAGCGTCCTCGATCCCGCATGCGGCACGGGCAACCTGCTGGTGGCCGCGGCACGGATCCTGCTCTCCAACGGACGTCCGGCGGTGGCGGTGGCGCGGGCGCTCCGCGGCGTGGAGATCGATCGGGAGACGGCGGACGTGGCCCGGACACGGATCGTCTCGCTGCTCGGCGGCGGAGCGGCCGTGGAGCGGATCGTGCGGTCGAATGTTCGCGTGGCGGACGCCACGGCGGTGACGCCCGGGTGGCTGCAGGCCGACGTGGTGGTGGCGAACCCGCCCTTCCTGGGCCAGTTGAAGCGAGGCACCGCCATCGACCGGGCCACGGCCACCCGTTGGCGCAGGCGGTTCGGTGATGCGGTGGGCGGCTACGCGGACCCCGCCGCGGCCTTCCTGCTGTTGATCGCCCGTGCGCTGCGCGACGGCGGCCGAGCCTGCGTGGTGCTGCCTCGCTCCATGCTGGCGGTGGCCAGCGCGGATCCCGTGCGGCGAGCCGTGGGGGAACTGGCCGAGCTGTCGGCCGTGTGGATGGATGACCGCTTCGTCTTCGACGCCGGCACGCGAGTGGCCGCGCTCACGCTGGTCCGGCGGGGCGGTGGGCAGCGTGCGTCCGCCCTTCGCATGGAGGGCCAGGTAGACACGGAACTGCCGTGGGCGGTGTGGCGGGGTCGCTGGAGCGCGGCCGCGGCGGCGGGTGCCGGGGTGCCGGCGCTCGAGCCGGGGCAGGCGCGCGTGGTGGGGAACCTGGCGAGCGCCACGGCGGACTTTCGCGACCAGTTCTACGGCATGCGGGGCACGCTCTGCGACGACCGACATGCCGGACGCGGCCTGAACGCCTTTCGGCCGCGCACCGCCGCGATCGATCGTGGCGCGTCGCGCATGGATCGTCTTCCGGTGCTGACCACGGGACTCATCGGCTGGAACGCCTCGCACTGGGGCGAGCGGCCCGCTCGACTGCTGGGTCGAAGCTTCCAGCACCCGGCGGCTCGCGTGCCGGCGCTGCTTTCGCGTCCGGTGATGCGTGGCTGGCTCAGCGATGCCCTGCACCCGAAGATCCTGGTGGCCACGCAGACGCCGGTGATCGAGGCGGTGGTGGATCCCTTCGGCGAGTTGGCACCGGGTGTGCCCGTGATCCGACTGCTGCCCCACGATGCGGCGGACCTGTGGTTGCTGGCGGCGGCGGTGCTCTCGCCGGCCTGCAGCGCGGTGGCGTGGTGGCGACATGCGGGGGCGGGTCTCTCGCCCAAGGCCATCAAGCTGAGCGCACGCCAGGTGCTGGATCTTCCGCTGCCGACGGGACTGGCTGCCTGGAAGCGCTCGGCCGAGTGGCTGCAGCGATTCCGGCGTGCCGCGGACGATCGCGGGCGGATGGAGGCCATGACCGCCTTCGCGCAGGCGAGCGCAGACGCCTACGCGGTGCCGCGCGACCGGCGGGAGGCGCTGGTGCGCTGGTGGCAACCGCTGGCGTGGGGTACCTTCCGAAGATGATC
>RFOC01000180.1 GCA_009926815.1 Planctomycetota bacterium | reverse complement strand
GTCACGCCCTCTCGCACGCGGACCAGGGCGCACTCCTGCATGCCCGGGCTCCGGTGCTTCATGCGGGCCGCGTTGTAGGCGCTCTTCAGGTCGCCCTTGGCCAGGTGGCCGCGAGCCTCGTCATCGATCATCAGGATCTCGTACACGCCCATCTGCCCCGAGAAACCGGTGCCGCAGCACATGGGGCAGGATTCCACGCGGCTCTTGATCTGCACCTTGCCGCCAGCGCGGAAGAGCTGGATCTCCTTGCCCGCGGGGATGCCCAGTCGCTTGGCCTGCTCGGCGGAGGGCTGGAACGGCACGCGACAGGCGAGGCAGAGCTTGCGGATGGTTCGGCCCACCACCACGGCCCGAAGCGGTGCCGCGGCCGCCGGGACGTCGCCCACGGCGCGGAACCACTCGGTGATGGCCGGGCCCACGCCGTCCACGGGAATGGCCACGTAGAAGCGGATGTCGGAGACGGTGGGCGCCGAGACGACCTTGCCCACGCCGGGCTCGGCAAGGTCATCCAGCAGCACCACGTCGGGATTGCGGCGAACGATCGACTGCAGCTGGGTGCGATAGTCCACGCCACCCGCCGGATTCCACACCTGCTGATCCACGCCCTCCACGCGGGCGACGGGATTCTTCTCCAGGGCCTTGACCGCGTTGGTGAACGCGTCGTGCCGGGCGAGCAGCGCCAGGGCGGTGCTGGTGAGGCCCTGGCCAGGGGCGGCCGCGACGAGCACCACGCCGCCTCGCTCGTCCGTGGAGCATGCGGATTCCAGCAGCTTCATCTGGTTGGGCAGGAAGCCCAGGTCATCCACCTTGCGACCCATGCGCTGGGCCAGGTCGAAGTCCACGCGGAGTTGCTGGGCGGTGCTGCTGCCCGCGGCCATGACCGTGAGCACGGTGGTGGCCTCGGCGGTGACGCCCCAGCACGAACCGGTCTGCCGCTTGCGGCGATCCTTCACGTCCAGGCCAGCCAGTTCCTTGAGGTGGTCCAGCGCCAGCAGCGCGGCCTCGGATGCAGGCGCCTCCAGCTTGGCGCGGACGCCATCCACCGTGGCGACCGCCGTCACGCCGTCGGGCTTGATCATCACGTCGAGCCGGCTGGCCTTGCGATCGATGGCCTGCATCAGCAGGTTCTCGGTGGCCTGATGCTGGGGCAGCAGCGGATCCTTCTTGCCCGGCACGGGCCGATCCTTCTTGGCGCTGTCCTTGAAGCTCAGCCGGCTGCCCGCGAACGACCTGGTCTTGCGGCGGCCCTTGAAGAAGGCCCGGACCTTGTCGCCGCCCACGATGAACCGCTTGCTCTCGGGCACCTGATCGTTGCGCCGTGGCCAGTACAGCAGCATGGGGCCCGCGGTGCAGGCGATCTGCAGTGGCCAGCCGATCCAGAAGATGGGCACCAGCAGGCCCGCGAAGACGCCCGCGGCGATGCCGGCCATCATGAGGCCCTGCCAGAACGCCGCCGGGAGCCCCGCGAAGTGGATGTCCTTCACCAGCCGCGAAGCCATCGCCGCACCGGCCAGCGCCGTGGCCACCAGCAGCAGCGGCTTCACCGGATCGATCAGGAAGGTGTTGGAGACGGCCTGGGCGAGGAGGATCATGGGTTTCGTTCGGCCGGTTCGGGGTTCAGGCGATGCCCTTGAGCTTCATGCGGAGCTCCTCGGGCTTGGGCGTGGCCTCCAGCGCCACCTTCACGTGCACGTACTCCTGCTCGACCAGCTTCACCAGGCTGCTGGTGAAGTCGACCATGCCCTCGGAGTGGCTCTTGCGGATGATGTCCAGCAGTTCGCCCTCGCGCTCCTCCAGGATGTACTTCTGCACGCTGGGGGTGGCCAGCATGATCTCCAGGCCCGGGATGCGGGGAATGTTGGGATGCAGCGTGGGCAGCAGCTTCTGGTAGATGACCGCGCGAAGGTTGTAGGCCAGCAGCTTGCGGATCTGCGGGCGTTCCTCCTGCGGGAACAGTTCCAGGATGCGGCCCAGGGTCTGCCAGGCGCTGCTGGCATGGATGGTGCCGAAGACCAGGTGGCCCGTCTCGGCGGCGCGGATCGCGGCCTCGAAGGTCTCCTTGTCGCGCATCTCGCCCACCAGCACGATGTCCGGATTCTCGCGCACCAGGGCGCGGAGCGCCTCGTTGAAGTTGGCGCAGTCGATGCCCATCTCGCGCTGGTTGATGGTGCACTGGTCGTCGGTGAAGACGTACTCGATGGGATCCTCGAGCGTGACGATGTGCGCCTTCTTGCGCTCGTTCACGTACTGCAGCATGGCCGCGATGGTGGTGCTCTTGCCGCTGCCGGTGACGCCGGCGAGCAGGATGAGCCCCTGGGCGGCCATGCTCACGTCGCCCAGGATGGCCGGCAGATACAGCTCCTCGAAGCGACGGATGGTGCTGCTGATCAGACGCGCGGCCAGGCTGGGCTTGCCGCGCGCCATGAAGATGTTCACGCGGAACCGGTTCTTGCCGTCCAGGTCGTACGCGAAGTCGTACTGTCCGCGGCGCTTGAAGATCCGCTGCTGGTTCTCGTCGAGCACGTCCATGCACATCTGGTACATGTCGCCCGGGGTGGCGGGGGGGCACTTCAGCGGGACCAGGGCACCCTTGTGGCGAATGCGGGGCGGCACGCCGCTCTTCACGATCAGGTCGCTGCCCTTCACGGCCACGATGGCCTTCAGCCAGCTCTCCCAGACCTCCTTGCCCTTGCCGGGCTGGGTGCCCACGTAGTGGCTGATGCAGTCGTGGGTGGGTTCGGTGACGGGGCCGCCTGACATGAAGGATTCCTCGTGGGGAGAGGGGGGAAGGGTACCTGCGAACCGTTCGGTGCGCGAGGGATCCCGGGCAAATCCGGGGTGATTGACATTCGGACGGCGGGCGGGCATTGTTCCAAGATGGAAGACCGCATCGCCCTCGAGGGCGTCACCTTCGACGACGTGCTGCTGCTGCCCCGGTGGAGCGAGGTCACCCCCGACCTGGTGGATGTCTCCACCCAGCTGACCGCCGGCATCCGGCTTCACGTGCCGCTGCTCTCGGCCCCCATGGACACGGTGACGGAGTCCGCGCTCGCCATCGCCCTGGCGCAGGAGGGCGGTCTGGGCGTGATCCACAAGAACATGTCGGCCGAGATCCAGGCTCGCGAGGTGGCCAAGGTCAAGCGGAGCGAGAACGGCGTGGTCGCGGATCCCGTGGTGCTGGCGCCCGAGGACTCGATCGGCAGGGCCATGCAGCTGATGGCCGAGCAGGGCGTGAGCGGATTTCCGGTGACGGAGCGGGGCGAGCGCCGCGGCAAGGTGGTGGGCATCCTGACGCGGCGCGACATGAAGTTCCTCTCCAAGCCGGATGGCCGGACCGTCTCGCAGGTGATGACGCGCACGGGTCTGGTCACCGCGCCGGCCCACGCGGACGCCGCCGCCGCGGAGCGCCTGATGCTGGAGCACCGCGTGGAGAAGCTGCTGCTGGTGGATGCGGAGGGCCGGCTTGCGGGCCTGATCACCATGCGGGACCTGGAGAACGTGGCCAAGCACCCGCAGGCCAGCCGCGACGGCCGTGGCCGTCTGCGCGTGGGGGCGGCGATCGGCGTGCGGCAGTTCGATCGCGCCGAACGCCTGGTGGCCGAGGATGTGGACCTGCTGGTGGTGGACACCGCGCATGGCCACAGCCGGAACGTGGTGGAGACGGTGCAGGAGGTCAAGCGTCGATTCAAGGTGGACGTGATCGCCGGCAACGTGGGTACGCGGGATGGCGCCAAGGCACTGGTCGACGCCGGCGCGGACGCGGTGAAGGTGGGCATCGGGCCTGGTTCCATCTGCACCACGCGGATCGTGACCGGCGTGGGCGTGCCGCAGGTCACGGCGATCATGGAGGCCGTGAAGGGGGCCGGGGGCGTTCCGGTGATCGGGGACGGCGGCATCCGGCAGTCCGGCGACATCGCCAAGGCCATCGCGGCGGGTGCCAATGCCGTGATGCTTGGAGGGCTCTTCGCCGGCCTCGACGAGAGTCCCGGCGAGCTGGTCCTGCACCGGGGCCGCCGCTTCAAGACCTACCGAGGCATGGGCAGCGAGGGGGCCATGGTGCTCGGCAGCGCCGATCGCTACGGGCAGGCCAGCGTGAAGGAGGTCCGGAAGTTCGTGCCGGAGGGTGTGGAAGGCCGCGTGCCGTACCGTGGCGCACTGGCCGACTTCACCTACCAGATGGTGGGCGGCCTCCGGGGGGCCATGGGCTACTGCGGCTGCCGGACGCTGGATGCGTTCCGCCGCGAGGCCCGCTTCGTGCGGATCAGCCCCGCGAGCCTGCTCGAGAGCCACCCGCACTCGATCCAGATCACCAAGGAGAGCCCGAACTACACGTTGGGGAACGCCGGCGGCCTGGAGTGATCGGCCGCGATGCGCCCGGGTTGCCGGAGTGGACCTGGTCTGCGAGACTCCACGCTCCCCTCACGCCGGTGTGGCGGAACTGGCAGACGCGGCGGATTCAAAATCCGCTTCCCCTGAAAAGGAGTGCAGGTTCGATTCCTGTCACCGGC
>RFOC01000179.1 GCA_009926815.1 Planctomycetota bacterium | reverse complement strand
CAGGATCAGCAGCAGAAGCAGCAGGATCAGAAGAGCCAGCAGCAGGCCCAGGATCAGCAGCAGAAGCAGCAGGACCAGAAGAACCAGCAGCAGTCCTCGGCTGGCGAACAGACCCAGGCAAAGGTCCCCAACGTGGATCGTGAGCAGGCGGACCGTCTGCTGCAGATGGTCCGGGACAAGGAGAAGGATCGCAACGCCCAGAAGCGGCAGGCCGCGGGCCAAGCCCGGCAAACACCCGTGGACCGTGACTGGTAATAGGCTTGGGTTTCCACATGCGAGCCATCGCCTCCATCCTCGCCCTCCTGCTCGCCACCCATGTGGCCATGGCCCAGAGCGTGGAATTCCACCTGCCCTCGCGCGAGGGCTGGGTCGGATCACCCATGGTCATGCAGGTCGAGGTGAGCAACGCCGATGCGGACGCGGTCCCCGTGGTGCGGGATTCGCCGGACTTCTCGTGCGAAGTGGATCCCTCGCCGCAGCGGATGGAGATGCGACAGAGCGTGAACGGACGCGCCACCACCCGCACCACGCTGACCTGGCAGGTGGTGATGGTGCCTCGCCGCGAGGGAACGCTCACCTTGCCCTCGGTGGAGGTGAAGAGTGCCTCGCGAACGTGGCGAAGCCCGACCGAGCGAGTGACCATCTCCAGCGCGTCCAAGGGCGACCTGCTCAAGCTCGAACTGGTCTCGGATCCTCCCGGCCCATGGGTCGGCCAGAGCGTGGAACTCACCCTGCGCGTCATGGTGCGCCCCTTCACCAGTCCGCAGCATGGCGTGCAGCTGGATGAGGCCCAGATGTGGCGGCTGCTGGACGGCGCGTCAAGCCAGTGGGGCGCGTTCGAGCCCAGGCTCCGCGAACTCTCCCAATCGAACCGTCGACCGGTGGGCCGCGAGGAACGCGTCGATGGCCGCACATGGCTGGTCTACGAACTCTCGCAGGCCTTCGCCCCCGCGCGGCCCGGACCGCTCGATCCCGGCACCGTGGAGATCGCGTGGCGCTATCCCACCGGGGTGAGCGTGGGCCGGGACTTCTTCGGAGCGCCGGAACTCTCGCTCAGCGGCGTGCGGCCGGTGCGAGCCTCGCTGGGCCCCTGCCCGATCACGGCCCGAGCCGTGCCCGAGGCCGGCCGCCCCGCATCGTTCCGAGGAGCCGTGGGTGACTTCGCCATCCGGGCCACGGCCAAGCCGTCGCAGGTGGCGGTCGGTGATCCGATCACGCTGTCGGTGGCCATCACCGATCTCAGCCGTGGCGGCAACGAGCTGAAGACGCTGCAGCCTCCCGTCATCGACCAGGCCTCGCTGGGCGGCGGGTTCCGGGTTCCCTCCGATCCGCTGGCGGGCACGGTGGATGGGGGCACGAAGACGTTCACGCAGAGCATCCGCCCCAACTCGGTGGACGTGAACCAGATCCCGCCGATCGAGTTCGCGTTCTTCGAACCGACGAAGGGCGAGTACCAGGTGGTCCGGTCGCAGCCGATCCCGATCCAGGTGAGCCCCTCGGAGCGACTGGGCACCCCGGTGGCCGTGGCGGAAGTCGCGGGCTCCGACAGGCCGGCACCCACCACCCGGCTGACGGAGGTCGAGGGCGGGGTCGTGGCGAACGTCGCGCCCTCGGCGGCCCTGCTGGCGGATCAGCGGATGGTGCCCGGACTGGGCTCGGCGGCCCTGCTGGCGGTGCCGCCCATGCTGGCGCTGGCCGCCCTGGTGCTTGCGCGTCGGCGTGATGCACTGGCCAGCGATGTCGGCCTGGCTCGATCGCTGGCCGCCGCGCGCACCGCGCGCGCCGCCATGGACTCCGCCACCGACGCGGCCGCCGTCTCGTCGGCCTTGTGCGACTTCATCGCGGACCGCACATCCCATGGACGAGGCACGGTCACCCGAACCCAGGCGATTCGTCTGGCCCACCAGGCCGGCGGCGACGCGGCGCTGACCCAGGCACTGGACGCGCTTCTGGCCCGCGGCGAGCGGTCGGCCTTCGCACCCGATCGCGGCGGCCAGGCGAGGGATCTTCGAGATCAGGCCCTGGCCCTGCTGCCACGACTGGATCGTCTGGACTGGAAGCGCAGGAAGGCCGACGTGCTGGAGGTGTCGCCATGAGCCGGTGGCGCACCGCCATCCTGACCTGCCTGCTCCTGGCCCTGCCCGCGGGGGCGCAGTCGCTCGAGGGCATCACCGCCGCGCAGGCCGCCTATGACCGCGGCATGGAGCTGCAGTCGCGCGACGCGTCGGCGGCACGCGAGCAGTTCGTGCAGGCGGCAAGCGGTTTCCGGCAGGCGATCGACGCCGGCGCGGTGAACGGCGGCCTGCTGTTCAACCTGGGCAATGCGCAGCTGCAGGCAGGCCAGACGGGCGAGGCGATCGGCAGCTACCTGCGCGCGCAGCGGCTCATGCCTGGCGATGCGGGACTGCAGGCCAATCTGGCGCATGCCCGGTCGCTGGTCAAGGATCGATTCGACCGCGGAGGAGGCCTGCTGCTGGAGGACGTGGCAGGCTGGTGGCACCTGCTGGGCGTGCGGAGTCGATTCACGCTGGCAGCCGTGCTCTGGGTGGCGGCGTGGGGCGCAGCGGCATGGCTGCTCCTGACGCGGTCCCGAACACCGGATCGCCTCCGCAGGCTCACTCGATCGGCGGCATGGATCGCCGGCTCGCTCGCCGCCGTGCTCATGGCCACCGTCGGCATCGACACGTTCGCTCCGCAGTGGCGCCCGCTGGGCGTCACGATTGCCGATGGCGTGGTGGTGCGCAAGGGCAATGGCGATGGATTCGCGCCGGCCTTCGCGGAGCCTCTCTCCCAAGGAGTGGAATTCCGCGTGCTCGAGGAGCGTCCGGGCTGGATCCAGATCCGGCTGCCCGACGGCAAGACCGGCTGGATCAAGGACTTGCAAGCCAGCACCGCCTGATCAAGCCACGTCCGCGGTACCGAAAATTGTGTCAGGAATGCGTCCGGGAGCGTCGCTGATACTGCTTCCCTCGGGCCCTTCCGGCGGTGTCCGCATCCCAGTCGAAGTTCCAAGCGCGATCAGCCTCGTGCCGATCGGCCTGCGGTCATGCGCTTCTATCATCGCGCTCCGTGAGTCCCCGCAAGCGAAAGCCCGGCGCCCGGTCCACCCAGAAGGCCATGATGGATCGCCACAAGGAGATCCGGCTGGCCATCGAGATGGGCCAGGGCGATGTCGGCACCTGGATCCAGGAGAAGTTCGGTTTCGGTCCCCGCACCGCCCGGCGCGATCTGGCCGCCATCAAGAAGGCGGACCCCGCGTGGTGGAGGAAGCACGCCTCCGAATCGCGAGGCGTCATCAACGGCATCTCCTCGAACGACGGCCACATGCCCGCTCGGCCCGAGCTCGAGGAGGCCATCGCCGGCGTGGTGGTGCTGGAGAAGCTCACCGGCGGCCTGCTCAGCATTGCCCGGCGGCAGACGACCCGCGTGGTCCGGCAGACCGAGCGACTGCTCAGCCAGGCCGACGAGGCGCGGGTGAAGGTGCTGCGGCGGTTCATCCAGCTCCGGCACCAGCCCTCGCGCATCACGGAACGCCAGACACTCGCCTTCGCCACCATCGTGCAGGCCCATCTGGATGGCCTGGCCGTGGACATCGCGTATGCGCGGCATGACGAGCCTCCCGTCCCGGACACGGCCGCCGGCGGCAAGGCTCGCAAGGCCTCGCCACGCCGGCGCGTGGGTCCGGTGTGCCTCTTCCATGCCAAGCGGTCGTGGTACCTGCTGGCCAAGGTGCTTGACGGCAAGAGTGCAGGCGAGCTTCGGCAATTCAAGCTGGACCGCATCGAGCGGATCCAATTGGCATCCGCCCCCTTCCGGGCGCCGCACGACTTCGATCTGGACGCGCACCTGGAAGGCGCCTGGGAGATGTTCCATCGCGGCCCGGGCAGCAACGAGCAGATCCGGGTGGTGGTGGAGTTCGATCCGCTCTTCGCCCGCACCATCTCCGAGACGCTCTGGCACGCCACGCAGCAGACCGAATCGCTTCCGGGTGGCGGGCTGCGCTTCACCGCCACGGTGAACGGCTTCGACGAGATCCTCTGGTGGGTGCTGCAGATGGGATCGCACGCCAGGGTGGTGGCGCCCGCCGAGCTGCGAGAACTTGTGGCGCGGGAGCTGGACGCCACCCGTCGCATGTATGCCTGAGGCGGCCGCCCCCCCGCCAACCCCTTCACGACGCTCGTGATCACGGCGAGCGGCTCGGGATCTGCCCGAAGACCTCATGACCACATGGCCTGTGGTTCATGTGCGCTTCGCCGTGCTTCAACAAGGCCAACGCGAAAGCGCACGGCCGACCGGTTCAGGGAGCGCGCCCAAGCCGCAAGGCCTGAGCGTCTTCGTTTGGTGCGAGTCAAATCGCAAGTGTTTTGCCGGGTGAACCGAGCGGCCGTGGCTCTTGGGGTGGGCCAGAGAGACCGGTGCGGGCGCGGCTCTGATTCCGAGGACGCGTCGCTCGGGGCTCCGGCTCTGGTGCCCAGCAGAGCCGTTTGGGGCCTTCCTCGGCTCGGTTATA
>RFOC01000178.1 GCA_009926815.1 Planctomycetota bacterium | reverse complement strand
CGCCGCGGTCTCGGCGGCCTGGAGCGATTCCAGCTCGCCGCTTCGCCGCAGCCGCGCCGCGTTCCGGTCGTCCAGCAGTTCCCGATAGGCGGTCCGCCGCGCCGGATCTCCAGAGGGAAGCGAGGCGATCAGTTCCAGCAGCCTGCGCCTCGACGGGCTTGGACCATGACCGCCACTGGCCAGCAGGTCCGGGTCGCACCAGGCCCTTCGCCAGGCCATGGCGGGCGCTGGTGCCGCACCGGGCAGCTCGATGGGCAGTCGGAGCGTGGCACTCACCACGTCGAAGGCCGGGGGCGTCCAGCCCAGCCATCGGCGAAGCCACCGATCGGTGACGGGCTCGTAGGTGGAGCCGCCCAGTCCGTGCACGAAGCGGTCCGCCAGCGCCGTGCGGACCAGCGCGCCCATGAGGAACGCGCGCGGCAGCACCGGGCGTCCCACCGCCAGCGCAGTCCGCACCTCGCCGGAGGAGGCTCGCACCCGCTCGCCGTTGTCGCCCGCCAGCCAGAGGGGCAGTTCCGTCCGGTCACCCGCGACACGCAGCGGTCGGGCCGCGCGAGGTGCGGCGGCGAGCGCCTCGTTGAAGGCGGTGGCGCAGCCCACGGGATCCTCGAGCATGCGCTCCAGCAGGCGGAGTCCCAGCGAGGTGCCCAGCAGGGCCGAGGCCCGCACCACCGCGGGCGTCGCGAGCACGTCCGAGGCGAGTTGCAGCAGGGCTCGCGTGGACTGCTCCGCCGCATCGGGAGCCTGGCCATGGCGACGAAGCGCCACCTGCAGGCGCATCAGCCCCTCGGCCACCTCGGTGGGCACGCCGGGTCCGGGCTCCACCGCCCGGGGCAGGAAGCTGGGGCACCGCATGGCCATGGCCGCGCCCGAATCCGGTGCGAAGCGATGGCCACGCACGCGCCACCACCCCTCGGGATCCCTCGCGGGCCATTCCACATGCATGCCATCGAAGCCGTCCTGATCCACGATCACGTGCGCGGCCTGTGCCCCGTCCCGCTCCGCCATGGCCTCCACCCAGAGGTTCTTCGCCAGGATGCCCGGATGCCAGGTCTCGCACTGATGGCCGCATGCCACCACCGGATCCTGGCCCAGGCCCAGATGCGCCCGGGCCTCCGACCGCCACTGCGCGATCGATCGGCCCTCGATCCGTTCGGGCACGCCCGCGGCCGACGCGGGACGCGCGACGACCTCGACGCCGTTCATCCAGGTCGCTCGGCGAGGCAGGCACCCAGGCTCCGGAGGGCGCGGGCCGAGAGCCGATGCCCGCAGCGGCGCAGGGCCTCGTGCAGCGTCCGGCGGTAGGCGCGCAGCCGGACTGCGGGATCGTCCAGTCCGCCGCCGAAGGTGCGGCTGAGGTCCTTGTAGATCCTCCGGACGGGGATCTCGTCGATCCGCAGGCCATGGGCCACGGCCTGCACCCAGAACTGCATGGGGAAGTCGTAGCCGTCCACGTCCAGCTGCAGGTGCCGGACCGCCGCGGTGCGATAGGCCTTGAAACCGCAGAACGCGTCGGTGATCGAGAGGTCCAGCCGCTCGTTGATCTCGCGCGTGATGGCGCGATTGACGGCCAGCCGGTCCTCGGGCGCGTGGTCGTCGCGAGGATCGGACACCTGGTAGCGGCTGCCGCTGATCACGTCGGCCCGGCCCTGCTCGATGGCCCGCACGAAGTCCGGGATCTGGGCGGGCTCGTGCTGCTCGTCGCAGTCCATGGTGATCACCCAGTCGTGTCCATCGAGGTCGGCTCGGCGCAGGATCTCCTGCATGGCCCGGCCATAGCCGCGGTTCTCCGCGTGCCGGACCACGGTCACGCGGTGACGGCCGAGGATCTCCGGCGTGGCATCCGTGCTCCCGTCATCGACCACGAGCACCTCCCTCGCGAAGGTGCCCACGCGGCGCAGCACGCCGTCGATGGTGGCCGCCTCGTTGAAGACGGGAATGGCCAGGAGGATGCGCGTGCGGTCGATGGCCATGGGATCAGGTTAGTGGGCTTCGGAGGTCCCGGATGCCGGATTCGCGGCGGGCTCGGGAAGCCGGACCACCGTGCGGCGTCGCTCGCGGGCGGGCAGCCCGAGCACGCTGATCCGCTCCTCGGTGCGCTCGGCCACGGGTCCGTGTCCGGGCACGATCCACCGCGTGGTCTCCACCTGGGCCACCGCGAATCGCAGCCGTGTCTCCAGCCGGGTGTGCACCTGCAGGGCCTCCGTCTCGCCCAGCAGGGGGCAGACGATCCGGCATCGGCCGACCAGCTCCGTGCGTCGCCGCGCGGTGCCCTGGTCGCGTTCCGAGCCGTCGCCCGCCCGCACCACGCGAGCGGCGCACGAGGACTCGAAGGGCTCGCCGCAGCGCAGCCGCGCGGGGCAGAGCGGCAGGGCAGGCTCGAAGAGCGTCCGCGATTCGTCGGCGGGCTTGTCCACCGCGGTCACCTCGCATCCACCCGAGTTCGTCGCTCGGATCGTCATGACGCGATGGCCGCCCTCGTCGGCGCGGACGACGCCCGCGGGGTCGGCCGTCACCGTCCACGCGAAGTCCGGCAGCCCGCCGCGATCATCCACCTCGCACCACCGGGTGGCGCCCGGCTGCATGGGCCAGATGGATGCCGAGTCGATCTCCAGCAGGGGCTCCGCCACCGCGGGCGCGTTCTCCAGTCGGATGCCCGCCAGGTCCGGCGTCCGGGGTGCCGCGCACGCGAAGGGCAGGGCGGCGGCCAGGAGCAGGATCGCTCTCACGGCTCCAGGCCCAGGGCCTTCCACCGCTTGCGGATCTCCTCCAGGGACGAGGGCGTGGTCCGCGTGCCATCGGGTTCCTCGCGATCGATCCGGCCGCCATTGGGGCCGAAGCGCTCCACCAGCGGCTGCGCCTCCGGGGTGTTTCGGGTGACCAGCGTCCAGGGGCCTTCGCCCTCCTTCCGCCACGAGGTGGGACGCTGGCAGAGACGCGTGGTGCCTGGATCCAGCGCGTAGAAGATGGCGTCGCCCGCGGCCGCCGGTTCCTGCGGCAGCAGCGATCCCAGCAGCATGGCCACCGCCTGCGGCAGGTAGGCCACCGGGGGAATCTCCAGCTCAAGCGGCGTCGCCGCCTCGCCACCGGACTGCGAGGAGACGATCAGGCTCGGACCCGGACGCCCAGGCGCGGGGCGCGCTCGCAGCCCGATCTGCTCGAACCGGACCTCCGGGCCGCTGCCTTGCTGCACGCTCTTCACGGCCCACGCCTCGGCGCCCAGATCCCAGGCGACCCAGAAGCGGGCCTGCGTCTCGATCCGGTCCACGCCATCGGCGCTGTTCATGCGGGCCGTGAGCAGCACGAGAAGGCCCTCCTCGCGCGAGAGCGGATCCTGCACGTCGCCGCGGTGGAACGAGGCTTCCGAGCGAGGCGAGGCACGCACCGCCATCTCCATCCATCCGACCTCGGTCGCGGCGCCGTCCAGCCCCGGCCTCCAGATGCGGAAGAGTTCCGAGCCCGGACGCACGAGCGTCCGCAGGCGGTCCGGCGTGAAGCCCTGGCGCAGCGCATCGCCTCGCTGCACCAGCGCGTTGCGCTGGGATTGCAGCTGGCGAGGGTCCTGCACCCGCGCGGAGGCGAAGATGGCGTCCAGCCTCGGCTCGATCTCGGCGAAGGCGGCGGGGGAGGTGATGGCACCCACCGAGATGAAGACGCCTGGGCCTGTCCGGATCAGGAGCCAGCCAGCCATGGTCGATTGCGTGCCGCGCTCGGCGCTGGCCCAGATCACGCGCGCGTCGCCGCCATCCACCTGCAGGGTGCGCTCCTTGACGATCTTCACCGTGGCGCCGTCCAGCGCCAGGCCGTCGACCGCGGCCTTGGACTGCGTGGCCAGGTCGACGGCGGGATCGGGGGCAACCGCGACCTGCACACGCATGCTCCAGGGAGGCTGTCCCGCAGGACTCTCGATCTGCCAGACCGGGAATTCCTCCTGAAGCTGTCGGACCACCAGGCACCGGGGGGGCAGACGCAGGCTCAGTCCGATGTCGGCGAAGGTCTGCAGCGTGTCCTGGGCCGAGGAACGTCCGGGAACCGACACGTTATCGACACTCTTTTGGCCTTGCGTGGCGTTCTGCCCCATCGAAGCGCCAACGCAGATCAGTTGGACCAGGCAAGTCAGCAGCAGCGGAAGGCCTCGGATCGGCATGGGGCGGAATCTACCGGGAGAAAGGCCGCTTGACGCAGGCGGCCATTTGGGTACCTTTGTTCGTTCTCGCCATTTCCGTTGCGCGCGGCAAGGTGCCGACGCCGGAAACGGCAAAGTCTCGCAGGTGCAAGAGCAGGAACTGCCATGACAGGCGGCAAGATTCGCATCCGAATGGAGGCCTACGACCACCAGGCCCTCGACGCGTCCGCGCGCGAGATCGTGGATCACGCCAAGCGCACCGGAGCCCGCGTGGCCGGACCCGTGCCGCTGCCCACCCGTCGCGAGATCTACACCGTCAACCGCTCGCCGTTCATCGACAAGAAGAGCCGCGAGCAGTTCGAGATCCGCACCCACAAGCGCATCATCGACATCACCGAGGTCA
>RFOC01000177.1 GCA_009926815.1 Planctomycetota bacterium | reverse complement strand
GTGGCGTGCAGCATCTGCGTGCCGATGGGCACCGCGATGGGGGTGGCGTGATGCGGACGGGGCATGGCGTTGCCGCGCTCGTCGCCCATCCAGTGCAGCAGGATGCTCTCCATGGGCACGCCGCGCCAGAACAGGCCGCAGTTCTCGCGGTAGCAGGTGACCAGCCAGTCATCCTTGTTGAGCACGTAGGACGCGCCCAGGCTGGCCGCCTCCTGGCCCATGTTCTGCGGGTAGGTGCCCATGCGTCCGGACCGCTGCAGCTTGAAGGCCACCTCGTCCAGGTGCCGGCAGGCGGCCATGTGCTCGTAGAGCTTCACCAGGTCGGCGTCGGGAATGAGCCCGGCGCCCAGCTTCTCGTCGAAGCGTCCGTCCGCATCCAGGATGGAGACGTGGTCGATGGTGGTGGTCAGGACCGTCTTGATGGGCATGCGATGTCCTTCCGGTTGCGGACGAGTCTACTTCGTGGACGGGCCGAGTCAGCGCTGCGCGGCCATCCGGGTCTTGTTGGTGCGGCCCTGCTCGATGCGACGCTTCGCGTAGCTCACCGCCGCCTCGTGGGCGCTGGGCAGGCCATGCGCCTCCTTCAGGACGGCGGTGGTGGTCTGCTCGATGTGCTCGATCTTCTGGTCGATCTGCGCCTCGGTCATGCCCAGGTACAGGCCCGCCAGCCGGATGAGGCCGCCGGCGTTCACCACGAAGTCCGGGGCGTACAGGATGCCGGCCTTCTTCACGCGGGCGCCATCATCCACGGGGTTGTGCAGCTGGTTGTTGGACGTGCCGCAGATGATCTGGCACTTGAGCTGCTGGATGGAGCGATCGTTCAGGATGGCGCCCAGGGCGCAGGGAGCCAGGATGTCGCACTTGGCGCCCAGGATGTCGCCATCGAACGCCTGCACGCCCAGCTCCTTCACGGCACGCTGCAGGTTGGCGGCGTTGGTGTCGCTGGCGATCACCGTGGCGCCCGCCTTGCGGCAGAGATCCGCCAGCCGGTAGCCGGTGGCTCCCACGCCCTGGACGGCCACGGTCATGCCGGCGAAGTCCACCTTGCGGCCCAGCTGCTTCAGGCACGCCTTCATGGCGTTGAAGCAGCCTTGTGCGGTGAACGGGCTCGGGTCGCCGCCATGGCTCACCGAGTCACCGCCCATGACATGGTCCGTCTCCCGGGCCATCCAGTCGACGAACTGCGGCGTCACGCCCACGTCCTCGGCCGCGATGTAGGTGCCGGAGAAGGTGTCGACGAAGCGACCCATGGCGCGGGCCTCGGCCTCGGAGGGCGCCGCGCCCGGCCTGGCCAGGATGACGCTCTTGGCTCCGCCCATGGGAAGGTCGGCGGCCGCGGCCTTGTAGGTCATGCCCTCGCTCAGACGCATGACGTCGCGGATGGCCTCGGCCTCGTCGGTGTAGGCCCAGCGCCGGGTGCCACCCAGCGCGTTGCCGAGCACGGTGCTGTGGATGGCGATGATCGCCTTCAGACCGGTGGCCTCGTCGTGGTGGAAGGCGACGCGCTCGTGACCGTGGCTGGCGAGGAGTTCGAAGATCTTCATGGCTTGTCCTTTCTTCGGATGCGTCGCGGGCTCAGCAGCCCACCTTCTCCCCGGCGAACACGCTGCCGGAGCCGAACTGCGGGATGTGCGTCTGGTCCGGCGCGGCGCCGGTGCCGCGGGCGGCGTCGGGCGTGCGCTCGGGCACGCTGTAGTGGGCGTTGGGGAACTGGTCGATCCGCTTCAGGGCCGCCGCCGCCGCCGTCTCCAGCGACGCGTCCGCGTTCTCGCGCAGCGACCGGATCTCCCGGTCGATCTCCAGTCCAGCCAGGGCGTGGAAGTGCTCCACCATGGCCATCTCGTAGGTCAGGGCCTCGCCGTCCAGGCCATTCCGCAGGTTGCGGTCCAGCTTGGCCATGGCGCACACGCACGCGTGGATCCAGAGGCTGCACAGCGACAGCCGGGCCTGCACCGTCTGGTTGGTGACCAGCTGCTCCTCGTGCTCCTTGAAGGCCAGCTTCACCTGGTGGCTGTGCTCGCGGATCCGCATCATGGTCTCGTTGGCCATGGAGGCCAGTCGCGGATGCACGCGCCCGAAGGTGGGCATGGCGCCCCGCATGCCCAGGAACAGCTCGCTGCCGATCCGCATGGCGCTGCCGATGGAGCGGAACGGGTTGTTCTTGATGGAGAGCATCCACTCGCCCAGCTGCTTGCTGCCGTAGGCGAAGATGAAGGTGTGCATCACCTCGTTGGCGCCCTCGACGATGATGTTGATGCGGCTGTCTCGGAAGATGCGCTCGACGTGGTTCTCGGTCATGTAGCTCTCGCCACCCATGATCTGCACCGCGTCGTTCACCACCCGGTAGCCCATCTCGCTGCAGAAGACCTTGCACATGGCGGTCTCGAGCATGATGTCCTCGTCGTGCCGGTCCAGGAAGCCGGTGGTGGCGTACAGCATGGCGTCCATGGCGTAGACCATGGCGCCCATGCGGGCCACCTTCTCGCGGACCTGTCCGAATTCACCCAGCGCCCGGTCGAACTGGTGGCGGTACCGCGCCCACTTGCAGGCCTGCTCGTAGGCGAAGGTGGCGCCACCCAGCATGCCGGCGCTCAGGGTGCAGCGGCCGTAGTTCAGGCAGGTCAGCGCCACGTTCAGGCCGCGGCCCTCCTTGTGCAGCAGGTTGGCCTTGGGCACCTTCACGTTGTTCAGGCGAATGCGGGCCTGCCACGTGCCGCGGATGCCGCACTTGCTGCGGTTGCGGCTGAAGATGTCCACACCCTCCATGTCGGGGGTGCAGATCAGCGCGGTGACGGCGTCCTTCTCCTTGCCGGTCTTCGGGTCCTTGATGCGCTGCTTGCACATCACGGTGAAGAGACCGCTCAGCGCGCCGCTGGTGGCCCACTTCTTCTCGCCGTTGAGCACGTAGTACTGGCCGCAGGGGCTCAGTTCGCAGCGGGTCTCCTGGCCACCGGCGTCACAGCCGACGTTGGGCTCGCTCAGGCAGAAGGCGCTGAGCGTGTCACGGGCCATGCGGGGCAGGAACCGCCTCTTCTGCTCCTCGGTGCCGAAGAGCATGACGGCCTTGCAGCCGATGCTCTGGTGGGCGCTGACGAGCACGGCGGTGCTGCCGCAGCTGCGGCCGATGCGCTCGAGGGCCCGGTTGTAGCTGGTGATGCCGAAGCCTCCGCCACCGAACTCCTTCGGGATGGTCATGCCCAGCACGCCCAGATCGAAGAGCTTCTGGATGACCCACTGGGGGATCTCCTGCTTCTGGTCGATCTCGAAGGTGGGATGCTCCGTGCGCAGGTAGTGGTCGAGCGAGGCCAGCAGCTGGTCGCAGCGAGCGGTCTCGTCGGCGGGGGCGCCGGCGGGATAGGGGAAGATGATCTCCTCGCGGAAGTTGCCCCAGAAGTAGTTCTTCACCAGACCCATGGTGCTCGGATCGGGGCCGAGCATCTCCTGCGCCTGCTCGATCTGCTTGCGGTCCTTCTCGGAGATGTTCTTGAGTTCCTTGGCGAGATTGACGGTGCTCATGGGTGCTCCTTGCCCCGCGCGGTGGCGGAAGGCCGTTCATTCCACGCGAGGGTCAGGGTCCGGGCAATGCAGGAAGCCACCCCGGTGTTGAATATTCATAATGCATATCCACAACCACATTCGCCTTGGCGCAAGGAAGAGCCCAAGAAGAGGATGCGGGGCCCGATTCGCATGCATCATGCATGCATGCAGCGGTCTTCCGGCCGCCAGGGGCTACCGCTTCAGGAACGCCGCCAGCTTGGCTCGGGCCTCGGGCGTGTGTCGAAGATCCACCAGGTGGGTCTGTTCACGCTTCACGGCGGCGCCGAAACCATCCTTCAGGCCGGCCTGCACGGCATCGATCACGGCGATGGCGGCCGCGTTGGCGGCCTGGGGCCGGACGAACGGGATGGCGGCGGCGGTCATCTCGCGATGCTCGGCGTCGCAGGCGTTCGGCGGTGCCGCGCGGGGCGCGCTGCGCGGGTGCGCCAGGAGCCACGCGATGGCCGCCTCGGCCGCCTCGGCCGGCGAGACGTGCATGGCATGGAAGAGACCGCGCGGAGGACGCGAGGCATCGAAGGGGGCGCCCTGCATGGTCGCGCCGATCGCCGCCGCGGGCTCGATGCGCGCCGGAAGCAGCACGCTGCCACCCCACCCCGGGCAGATGGAAAGGCCGCATTCCGGCAGCCCCACCTTCCAGCCCTTGTCGCCGGCCGGTGGCGTGACGCCGAACAGGGCATCGCAGTGCATGGCCAGTTCCAGTCCGCCGCCAAGCGCCGCCCGGTGGATGACGCAGGCGCTGGGGCACGGCAGCGCGGCAATGCGGCCGAAGGCCGTCGACCCCGCCTGCAGATAGGCATGCAGCGCCGCATCGTCGAGCGCATCGATCTCCGCCAGGTCGGCTCCGGCCACGAACACGCGCTCGCTGTCGGAGATGAGCAGGAAGCCCCGGGGTCCCCACTGGGCGATGTGCCGCACCGAGCGGTCGATGGCGCCGATGAGCCAGGCATCGAGCACCACCACGCCGCCGCGCGGCTT
>RFOC01000176.1 GCA_009926815.1 Planctomycetota bacterium | reverse complement strand
TGGTCGAGGAAGCCATCATCCGCATGCTGCCCCGCGGTCCGCTGGGCAGCAAGATGCGCCGACGCCTCCGGGTGTTCGCCGGCGCCGAGCACACCCACACGGCGCAGCAGCCCAAGGCCCTCGAGGTCAAGTCGCGCCGCACCGCCCGCTGATTTCCAGAGAGCCTCGCATGATCACGACCGAAGCCACCACCGCTCCCGCCATCCGCCCCGTGCGTGCCCAGCAGCCTGCCGACCGCTTCGGCTGGTGGTGGGCCATCGGCCGTCGCAAGACCAGCACGGCCCGCGTGCGCGTGAAGCCGGGCAAGGGCGACATGCAGGTGAATGACCGTCCGTTCGAGTCCTTCTTCGTGCTCGAGCGTGACCGCAAGAACATCCTGGCGGTGCTCGAGCGCACCGGCATGAAGGGCTCGATCGACGTGAAGGCCACGTGCGCCGGCGGCGGCGTGACCGGTCAGGCCGGCGCCGTGTTGCTGGGCCTGGCCCGCGCCATCCTGGCGTACGACCCCAATCAGGAGCCGGTCCTGCGCGAGCAGGGCATGCTGACCCGCGACGCCCGCAAGGTGGAGCGCAAGAAGTACGGTCAGGCCGGCGCCCGTCGTCGCTTCCAGTTCAGCAAGCGCTGAGTCAGGCCTGTCGGCCGACCACGCCACGAAGGGCCCGAAAGGCCTCGGCTGTCCGACGCGCCGCCATCCTTGGATCCAGCCCCTGGGCCTCGGCAGCCTGCGCCGGGCTCGACGGCGCGCGGCCATCCCACCCCATGCGGCGCACCAGCAGCGCGGCTCCCGCGTGCCGGAACGCCAGCGCCGACGCCGCGAGATCATCGCGCAGCGGCACCGCGCCGGCCCAGGGCACGCAGCGATCGCGAAGGCTGGCGGGCAGCTCCACCTCGACCTCGCGACCGGCCGTGCCGGGCCGGAGCCACCCTGCCCCGGCCAGCAGACGCTCCACCTCCAGCGCGGCCAGCGCGGCCAGTCGGGGCCGCTCCATGGCCAGCTCGTGTTCCATCGCATGATCCACCGCGCGGCACGCGGCCTGCGCGGCCGCGACCATCGCGCGCCTCATGGAGGCCGGCGGAAGTCCCTGCAGCCGGCCACCCCGCATGGCCCGGACGCGGTCGATGGCGCCCGGCATGGCTCGCTCCACCAGCGCCAGCCGCAGCCGCGCCGCCCAGCGAAGCGAGGTCTCCACCCGGTCCACGGCGGGACCCGGATCCGACCCGCGAAGCGTGCGTGCCTCGGCGGCGGCCTTCCAGAGCAGGAATCGAAGGGCGACCAGTCGCTGCGCATCCGACCGTTGCGGTCGATCATGGCCGGGCTGGACGCGGAAGCGATGCAGGAATGCCGCGGCCAGGACCGGCCACGGATCCACGGCGAGATCCTGGCGCACCGCGCGGGGCGCCAGCAGCGTGGCCTCGGCATCCGATCGGCCGAAGGTGGGAAGCGGGCGAGCCTCGAGCCGAAGCGCGCGAAGGCGATCTCGCCGCTCGCGTCGCACCGCCCGCAGCGCGGTGGCGGGATCGCGCCCAAGGGCCGCGGCCAGCGCCTCCAGCGGAACACCCCTTCGCCACGCCCGCCAGAGGGCGTGCCGTCGGGCCGGACCGATGGAGGCACGCCGACCGAGCCGATCGATGCTCCCCCTCCGCTCCGCCGCCGCCACCGCGCGACGTGCCGTGGCCACCGAGGCTCCGGAGACCGACGCCGCCCTTCGCGCCACCGCGTGGAGCGATCCGCCGCCGGCCGCTTCGCGCAGCACCGCCTGGGCCAGTCGCTCGCGGCGCGCCGGATCCCTTCGCCGAGCCTTCACGTGACCCAGCAATCGCTCGCGGCACCACGCCAGCGCCTCGCCGGAGAGACCGGATCGCGTGCCTCGGGGGGTGGCCACGCGAATGCACGCAAGCCCCTCCCGCCGCCATCGCTGCAGCGAACGCGGGCTCACGCCCAGTTGACGTGCCGCCTCGGCCAGCGTCACCGCGCCGCCCGGCCACTCCGAAGGTCGCATGGGCACCCGACTGGAGAATCGCATGGCCAGCGCGGCCAGATCCATGGCCACGGCGGCGCCCACCAGCGTGTCCGAGGCATCCGCGTCGCGGGAGCGGATGCCGGTGACGGTCTCCATGAGCCAGGCCTCGCTGAAGGTGGCGTCTCGCCGCACCTCGCGCGCCGCCCGCTCGGTCCGCAAGGCCATGCGGCGCACGGCATCCGACCCGGCGAATTCCAGCTGGCGCTCGAGCGCCGCCGAGGCGGCGAGTCTCAGCCGGGCCCGCGGCGGCACCCGGCCTCCAGCGATCGAAGCGGTCGGCAGCGGTCCACGCAGCCTGCCTGCGCCGCGCGCTGCCAGAAGAGCTCGAGACCCTGCTGGTGCCGATCCGTCCACTCGAAGCGGAGCAGATCGCAGAGGTACTGCACCGCCAGGTCCGCCGGCCAGCCCCGTCGAGGACCCTCGACGGCGCCGATGGCGGCTCGCCGCTGGATGTTCCTTCGTCGCTGGTGATCCAGCACCAGGGCCAGGGTCCGCAGTCGTCGCGCCTGCCGCTCATCCTCCGGCCGCGGCGCCATCCAGCAGGCGAAGGTGAACGGCAGACCGGTCATCCGGCGCCATGCGTCGCCCAGGTCCAGCCGATGCGGGAAGTCCGCCTGGGCGGGAGGCTGAAGCACCACCTTGTCGCCGATCAGCAGCACCGCCTCATCGACGCCCTCCGTGTCGCCGGCCAGGTCGATCATCTCGGGCGCGCGGCCGCATCGCTCCGCCAGCACCAGCTGCGCCAGCACGCGGCTCGTGTGGCTGTCCATGTCCGCATGCAGCCGACGGATGCGCTCCAGCGGCACGCGGGAGAAGACCTGCACCGTGAGCGTGGGCCCGTCGCAACCCAGCAGGCCCACCGGCAGGATGACCAGGTCGCGTTCGCTTCGCTGGAAATCGATGCTCGAGCAGAGCGCCGCGTGCACCTCGTCGCGCTCCAGCGCACCCACCAGGTCCGCGGGCACCTCGGGCCGCAGGCGAAGGTCCGCGAGGCCCTCCAGCCCGGCGATCAGCGGCCGCGTGTTCAGGTAGCGCACCACGCCCAGCCGGGTCACCTCGACCGCCTCGGGCGCATCCACGGCAAGCGGGGTCGACTCGGTGACCTGCATCCGGACACTCTAGGCGATGCCCCGGCGGCGGACGAGACGGTTCAGGAGGCCTGACGGGCCACGACCGACTCCACCGCGGGAACCCGCACGGCCCCCTCGACGGCGACGGCCCGTCGAGGCACGCGGGCCGGGATCCGGCACATGAGCTCGTAGGCATGCTGACCGGTCAGGGCAGCCACGCGGGCGGCATGGTTGGGCGCCTCGGGATCCGAGGAGATGATCTCCACCTCGGCATGCAGGCCCCCGTCGAGCAGGCGCTCGGCCACCGCCGTCAGGTCCACCGCGATCTGGTCCATGCTCACTGCGCCGATGACCGGAACGGCCACCCACGCGGCATCACCACCCTGACCCAGGCGCACGCGAACCTGCCGACGCTCGGACTGGGCCGGGCGAAGGGTCCGGGGATCCATGGGCAGCAGCGGGTAACCGTCCGCGTAGCCCACCGGCACCAGGCCCACGGTGCTCGGCGCCCGCGCCACCCACCGGCTGCCGTAGCCCACCGTGGCACCGGTGGGCAGTCGCCGCGACTGCATGATCCAGCTTCGCCAGCTGAAGACCGGGCGCAGGCCGCGCACCGCCGGCAGGAACTTGCCGTCGCGCGTGCCGTCGAAGGCCAGCCCCGTCCACGCCAGTCCCACACGCACCATCTGGTGGTGGAATCGCTCGTGCCGGATGGCGGCGTAGGTGCTCGAGGTGTGCACCAGGCAATCCGCGGGCAGCCGGGTGCCGGCCACCCACGCCTCGAAGCGGCCGCGCTGCAGATCGGTGCCGCTCTCGCTGCCACCCGCGTTGGCGTAGTGCGTGAAGACGCCGGCCAGCCGAAGCGTGCGCGATCCGGAGAGCCTTCCGGCCAGCAGCGTGGCCTCGGCGGGCAGGCAGCCTCCACGCCCCAGGCCGGAGTCGATCTCCAGATGCACCGACACCTGCACGCCCAGGGCCTCGGCCAGACGATCGAGCGCCGTCAGCTGCGCGGCGTCGTGCAGGGCCAGGTGCAGCAGTCCACGAAGCAGCATGCCGTGCGCTGGACTGCCGGGCTCGATCTCGTGCACGGGCATCAGCGCCAGCAAGGGCGTGGATGGCGCGGCCGCGTGGACCACCTCGGCCTCGTCCAGCCCGAACACCATGAGCATGTCCACTGCGGCGGCCATCCGGCGCGCGACGCGAGCCGCCCCCATGCCGTAGGCGTCCGCCTTCACCACCGCACCCAGGCGCGTGCCGGGCGAAAGCACGGAGCGCATGAGGGCCAGGTTGTGGTCCAGCGCGGACAGGTCGACCAGCACTTCGCTTCGAGGCCGCATGACGCGGCTTTGTATCGACTTCCGGCCTCGCGTACCATCACCGGCGGAAGAATTCATGGCAAGTTCCGAGACCTTCGACACGTCCAGGCGGTTCGCCGACCTTGGTCTGCCCGCCCCCGTCCTTCAGG
>RFOC01000175.1 GCA_009926815.1 Planctomycetota bacterium | reverse complement strand
AGGAGGTCGCATGCTCGTCCAGACCACTCGTTTCGGCGCCGTCGAAGTCGACGCCTCCCGGCTGCTGGATTTCCCGGCCGGGCTGCTGGGTTTCTCCCGCTCCCGTCGCTTCGCCCTGCTGCAGCCCGATGAGCGGGGCGTCTTCTTCTGGCTCCAGAGTGTCGAGGCCGCCGACGTGGCCTTCGTGGTCACCGATCCATGCCTGTGGGTGCCCGAGTTCTCCGTCACGCTGCGCCGCGAGCAGATGACCGAGCTGGGCCTGGCGGAGGGCCAGTCGCCCCAGTTGCTCGTCATCGTCAACCGGCGCGATCACGGCATCACCGCCAACATGCAGGGCCCGCTCGTCATCCATCCGCTCACCCGCGTGGGCATGCAGGTGGTCCTGGCCGACCGCCGATGGACCACTCGCCACGAACTCGTCTCCGTGGCTCCCGCTGCCCGGGCCGCCGCCGTCTGAGTCCCAACCATGCTTGTCCTCTCCCGCCAGCGTGATGAACGGATCGTGATCGGTGACGATGTCGAGGTGGTGGTGGTCGACATCCGCGGCGACAAGGTGCGACTGGGCATCGTCGCGCCCAACACCGTCTCCGTGCACCGCAAGGAGATCTACGAGGCCATCCGTCGCGAGAACCAGGATGCCGCGTCGCTGCGGGGCGAACTGCCTCGCTTCGGAACGCCCGGCTCGGGTTCCGATGCCGTCCGTCGACTGGCGCAACGCAACGACGGACGCGACGCATCGCGTCGCGAGATCGCCTGAACGTCAGGATCGGGTCTCAGGCCGCCTTGGCGAGCCGACCCTTGGCCATCTCGACCAGGGTGTCGAAGCTCGCGGGGTCCTGGATCGCCAGTTCGCTGAGCATCTTCCGGTTCAGCAGCACGCCGGCACGGGCGAGTCCGCCCACCAGCAGGCTGTAGCGGAAGTCACGCATGCGGCACGCCGCCGTGAGGCGGGCGATCCACAGCGAACGCATGTCGCGGCGGCGAAGACGGCGGTGCGTCCAGGCGTTCCGGCCGGCCCGCATGAGGGCGACCTTGGCCTGCTGCTTGTGGCGGCTCTTGGTGCCGAAGTAGCCGCGGGCCTCGCGGAGAACGCGGCGGCGGGCCTGGGTACGAGCTGCTCCCTTGCGTGCGCGTGGCATGGGTCGATCCTTTCAATCAGCGGGCGAGGCTGCGGTTGAGCACCTTGCCCAGCATGGCGTAGTCGCTGGAGGAGAGCGTCCGGGCCTTGCGGTAGCTGCGCACCGCGGTGCCGGTCTTGTTGCTCTTCAGGTGGCGGGAGTTGGGGGAATGGAAGCGCACCTTGCCCGAGGCCGAGATCTTGATCCGCTTCAGAAGTCCCTTGTGTCCTTTGGGCTTGGGCATGGTGTCTCCGTGCTCTATGGCGAGCCGGGCAGCATAGCAGAGCCCGGTTTGAGGTCAAGTTTGGTGCCGCGTGCCCCCTTGGGGGGCCTCACTGGGCCAGCAGGATGTCATCGCCCACGGGCAATTCCACCCGGACCGGCAGGGCTTCCGGCCGGGAAACCCCCTGAGGCAGGAAGATGTGGTCGCCGCCCACCTCCGGCAGGTTCAGCCAGAGCACCGATCCGTCCCCGAACAGCACGTTCTGGCCCCTCTGGCCATGGTTCCGGCTCACGCAGCCCGGGCCCACCTCCGCGCCCACCCGCCGGAGCTCGATGGCCGGGTTGGCGTCCGAAAGCAGCGGTCCCCGCGCAACCACGGTCAGCGTGAAGGGGCGATCGCCGGCCGGCATGCGGAACGCGAAGTGTCGGTGCGGTCGCCCCTGAGCGCAACTGGGGCACTCCAGATGACGGCTTGATCCGTAACCCGACTGCACCATCGCGACCAGGTTGCCCATGTGGTCGTAGGTGTGCCAGTCCGCGGGCGAGGGACGGACGCCCAGCAGTGCGGCGGTGCCGGCAGCCATCGGCAATCGATCCCGATGATCCCGGGCGTAGTCCACCAGTCCGGCCGCCAGCGCGCGCAGGTTGTTGGCGCATCCGGCCTCGAGCGCCGTGGCTCGCATGCGGCCGAGCACCGGCATGGCGATGGCCAGCGACACCACCAGCACGGCCGCGATGCCCGCCATGTCCGCCAGTCGACGCGTCCGAACGCGGCGACCATCGATCCGCATGTTGCGCTCGCGGCGGCGCTCCTCGGCCTGCACGCGGGCCAGCGTGGCATCGACCAGCGAGGGATCCGACTGCGGCGTCTCGAGCGCATCCAGCCGTCGCACGGCCTCGAGCACCGCCTGCTCACGGGCATCGTCCTGCTCGACGCGCCAGCCGCGGTCGACCAGCCGATCGAGGGCTTCGGCGTCCGCTGGCGAGAGTCTCGCGTGTTCCTCGGGTGGCGTGCGATCGCTCATGCGATGGGATTCTCCCGGTCCTTGCGGCCGCGACGCCATCGCTCGGCGAAGGCGGCCACCGCCGCGTGCAGTCGACTCTTCACCGTGCCCAGCGGGATGCCCAGGATCTCGGCGATCTGCTGGTAGTTCATCCGCTGGAAGTAGGCCAGGACGATGATCTCCCGGTGCAGTGGCGAGAGGGCGTCGACGGCCCTGTTCACCAGTTCGGACTCCTCGCGGGTGGTGAGCGGCGTGGCGGGCTGGTCCACCCGGGCGGCCATCAGGTCGATCAGTTCACCGTCGCCATCCTCGCCGATGGGGGTCTGCAGGCTCACGCCGCGCCGGAGTCGCTCCTTGCGGTACCAGTCGCGTGCCTTGTTGGCGGCGATGGTGTACAGCCACGGCCGGAACACCCGGGTCATGTCGAAGGAGGCGGCGGAGAGATGGATCTGGAGGAAGGTGTCCTGAAAGACGTCCTCCGCGGCGGTGCGCGATCCGATGAAGCGGCAGAGGAAGCCGTAGAGCTCGGGCCGGTAACGCTCGACCAGCGTCGGGAAGGCCGACGGATGGCCATCCATGTGCGCTGCAAGCAGGGCCTCGTCGCTGGATTGCTCGCCCACCGTCTCCACGGGTCCGATCCTACGGATGCCGGTGACTTCCGCGGCGTTTCGGAGCCAGTCCAGGGGGGTGGATCGTCGAGCGAAGGAAGCCATCGAAGCCTTGCTACGATCCCTGACTTCGACGGGTTTGTGGACGCCGCGGAAAAAACGGAGATCGAGCGAACATGGGTGTGCCCATAAGTCAGATGTGGACGGTCGCGACCTACGTGCTGCGCCAGAAGTTGGCGGGTCGAAGGCAGTATCCCCTCGTCCTCATGCTGGAACCCCTGTTCCGGTGCAATCTGGCCTGTGCCGGCTGCGGCAAGATCCAGTATCCGGCCCATGTCCTCAAGCGGCAGCTCACCCCCGAGGAGTGCTTCGCGGCGGTGGACGAGTGCGGCGCCCCCATGGTCAGCATCCCGGGTGGCGAGCCGCTTCTGCACCCCCAGATCGCGGAGATCGTTCGGGGCCTGGTCGCTCGCCGCAAGTACATCTACCTCTGCACCAATGCGCTGCTGCTGAAGGAGAAGCTGGAGGAGGGCCTGTTCAAGCCGAGCAAGTACCTCACCTTCAGCGTGCACATGGACGGGCAGGAGGAGAACCACGACTTCGCCGTCTGCCGCGAGGGCACCTACCGCAAGGCGGTCGAGGGGATCCGTCTGGCGGTGCAGATGGGCTTCCGGGTCACCACCAACACCACGCTCTTCAAGGGAGCCGATCCGAATTCCGTGCGAGCGTTCTTCGACGAGATGATGGCGCTGGGCGTGGAAGGCATGATGATCAGCCCGGGCTACGCCTACGAGAAGGCTCCCGACCAGACCGGCTTCCTGCAGCGGCAGGGCACCCATGAGCTCTTCGAGATGATCCTCTCCAACCGCAAGGGCGGCTGGCGGTTCAACCAGAGCCCGCTGTTCCTGGAGTACCTCATGGGCCGGCGCGAGTACGACTGCACCCCGTGGGGCATGCCCTGCTACAACGTGTTCGGCTGGCAGAAGCCCTGTTACCTGCTGCAGGAGGGCTACGCCGACTCGTATCAGGAACTGCTCCAGGAGGTGGACTGGTCGAAGTACGGTCACGCCAGCGGCAACGCCAAGTGCGCCAACTGCATGGTGCACTCCGGGTACGAGGCGACGGCCGTGGATCACACCTTCAGCGGCTTCAACGGCATCTGGGGCAACATCAAGGCGATCCTCTTCAGCCGGTACGCCAATCCCTCGGCGGCCCGACGTCTGGATGCCGAGCGGGGCAAGCCGCACGGGCCTCTGGCGCACCTGGTGCAGCTGGGACTGGCCAAGGACCTCGAGAAGACCGCGGCGTGAACAACCTGTCCGATCCGGTCCGGGGTCGCGGGCATCCGACATGCTTGCGGCATGCCGTTCGACCGCGGAACCGTCTCGTACCGTCGCTTCTCGCTCGAGGGCTGGGCTTCGCCGCCATCCGCCGAGACGCTGGACGCCCTTCGCTCCGCCGCCCTCGTGGACGAGGGTGAGGGTTCAGGGGCAGGCTGGACGGCGGGGGAGCATCTCTTCGACGCGGCGTTCGATGCGGATCGGAATCTCTTTGGCGATGCGATGATCGCCGCGGTGCGATTGGACAGCGACCGTGTGCCCTCCGATGTGC
>RFOC01000174.1 GCA_009926815.1 Planctomycetota bacterium | reverse complement strand
CACCCTCAACTCCCCCACAGCGGGGAAGGACAGCGTCATGGCCTCAAGGAAAGTCGAACTGCTGCTGAATCGGACCGTGGAGAACCTGGGCCTCGTCGGTGACGTGGTCAAGGTGAAGCCGGGCTACGCCCGCAACTTCCTGCTGCCCAACCTGCTGGCCGAGCACCCCACCGCCGAGAAGATCGAGGCCCTCAAGGACGCCCGCGCCAAGGCCGCGGCGGAGATGGAGAAGATGCGGGCCGACCGCGCCTCGCTCATCGCCAGGCTCGAAGGCATCAGCATCAAGCTCGTCCGCAGCGTCAACGATCAGGGCGCCCTCTACGGCGCCGTCACCGAGCGCGACATCGCCGACCAGCTGGCCGCCGACGGCTTCGTGGTCGAGATGCGTGCGGTGCGGCTCACCAGCCCCATCCGCCGCATCGGTGCCTACAGCTGCGCCATCGTCTTCGACCGCGAGCTCCGCACGGAGATCGGCATCGAGGTGGCCCCGGACCGCGCCCTCGAGGCCTTCGCCCGCACCGAGGAGGCGGAGACCCCGGCGGTCGAGACCGAGCCCTCCGAGGGCGAGGCCACCGAGGCTTCCGACGCCAAGCCCGCCAAGGGCAAGGCCAGGGGCGGCGACGAGGCCGAGGCCGCGTCCACCAAGAGCGCTCGCACCCGCAAGGCCTGATCGGCCTTCATGAGTCAGCACGAGCCCATGGAAGGGTTCCCGGCCCCCACGGAGACCGATTCCGGAACCGACGGCGCCGATTCTGCGGTTCCGTGGTCCGATGGACCGATGGAGGCGTCGTTCAAGGAGGATGACCCCGTGAGTGCCATCGCCATCCGTCGCGAGATCCTGCCGGAGACCCGCCAGAGCCGCACGCACAAGTTCATGATCGGTGGCCACGAGGGCTACCTGACCATCGGCCTCTTCCCCGATGGCCGCCCCGGCGAGATCTTCATCAAGATGAGCAAGGAAGGCAGCACGCTCTCGGGGCTCATCCAGGGCTTCTGCCGGGCCTTCAGCCTGGCTCTCCAGCACGGCCTCAGCGTGCGCGACGCCAGCGACCGCTTCCGCGGGATGCGCTTCGAGCCCATGGGGCCGACCAACAATCCGGACATCCCGGAGGCGGCCAGCATCCTGGACTACGTCGCCCGCTACCTGCAGATCAACTTCGTCGAGCGAGGCTGAGACCGCCTCACGCCGCAGCCGGGGCCATGGACGCCATGCATGCGCCCAGCCGCTTCCGAAGCACCGCGCCCAGCGACGCCGGTTCCAGGAAGGCCTTGGGCGGTCGCACGTAGACCTCGCGGAGCCCGTCCTCTCCAGCGCCACCCACGTCCCGCACCGTGCCCTGCATGCCGCGGAAGGCCTGGTGAAACACGCCCGTCTCACGGCAACGGATGACCAGGTCGGGCCCCTGCACCCAGGTGCGCCGCGCTCCCAGCAGCCCCAGCATCACCCGCAGGTCGGCCAACTCCAGCAGGCGTGACACGGCCTCGGGCGGATCGCCATAGGCGCTGCGGAGATCGGCCTCCAGTTGCTGCACGGCCTCGCGAGAGCCCACCCCCGCCGCCCGTCGGTACGCCTCCAGCCTGCGACGATCGCTCGGGATGTACCCGCGGGGAATCCAGCCGCCCAGGCCGATGCTCACCTCCACATCGGCGAGCCTTGGCCGCTCGCGCTTCTGCAGGCCATCCACCGCCTCCTCCAGCAGCTGGCAGTACATCTCGTAGCCCACCGCCGCGATGTGGCCACTCTGTTCCGCCCCGAGCAGGTTGCCCGCCCCTCGGATCTCCAGGTCGCGCATGGCGATGCGGAATCCCGCGCCCAGCATGCTGTAGTCCTCGATGGCCTTGAGCCGCCGAAGCGCCTCGTCGGTGACGGGCCGGTCCTGCGGCAGGAACAGGTAGCAGTACGCGCGGTGACTGCTTCTTCCCACGCGGCCGCGCAACTGGTGCAGGTCCGCCAGGCCGTACAGGTCCGCCAGGTCGATGAACATGGTGTTCGCCCGCGGGTTGTCCACGCCGCTCTCGATGATGCTGGTGCTCACCAGCACGTCGCAGTCGTGCCGCATGAAGCGGAGCATGACCCGCTCGAGTTCCTCCGGCGCCATCTGCCCATGCCCGATCTCGATGCGCGCCTCCGGGACCAGCCGCTGCAGTCGCTCGGCGGCGTCCTGCAGCCCCTTGATGCGGTTGTGCACGTAGTAGACCTGCCCCTCGCGGGCCAGCTCTCGCCGCACCGCCTGCTGAAGTCGCTCGGCACTCAGGGGGATCACCTCCGTCACGATCGCGCGACGATCGGGCGGCGGCGTGGTCAGGCTGCTGATGTCCCGCAGACCCAGCAGTGACATGTGCAGCGTGCGGGGAATGGGCGTGGCGGTCAGCGTGAGCACGTCGGCCGTGGCGCGGAACGCCAGCAGCCGCTGCTTGTGCTCCACGCCGAACCGCTGCTCCTCGTCCACCACCACCAGACCCAGATCGCGGAATCTCACGTCCTGCGACAGCAGCCGATGGGTGCCGATGACCAGGTCGACCGTGCCCTCGGCCAGGTCCGCGATCACCTGATCCTGCTCGGCGACGCTCTTGAAGCGACTCAGGCTCTCCACGCGGAACGGATAGGCGCCGAAGCGGTCGCGGAAGGTCCGCTCGTGCTGCTCGGCCAGCACCGTGGTGGGCACCAGCACGGCCACCTGCTTCCCCGCGGCGCACGCACGGAACGCCGCACGGATCGCCACCTCGGTCTTGCCGAAGCCCACATCGCCGCAGATGAGCCGGTCCATGGGTCGCGGCTGCTGCATGTCGCGGCGGACCGCATCGATGGCGGTCCGCTGGTCCGGCGTCTCCTCCCACGGGAAGGCGGCCTCGAACTCGCCCTGCCAAGGCCCGTCGGCTGGGTACGCGGTCCCCGGCGTGGCCGCTCGAACGGCCTGCACCCGAAGCATCTCGCCGGCCAGGTCGCGCACCGCCTCGGCCACGCGCGCCTTCTGGGCCTTCCATCGCTTGCCACCCACGGCGCTCAGGGTCGGGCGCGCGGCGCCGGCACCGATGTACTTCTGGATCAGGTCCACGCGGAGCGCCGGCAGGTGCAGACGAGTGCCTCCCTCGAACTCGAGCGTGAGATACTCGCTCTCCCCGCTCTCGCCGGGAGGCATCGCGGCATCACCGCCCTGCCGAAGCCTGGCCAGCGTGGTCAGTCCCACGTAGCGGGCCACGCCATGGTCGCGGTGGGTGACGTGATCGCCGGGCTCGAACGAGAGGAACGCGTCACGCACGCGCTCGCCACCCGCCGAGGCCACCGGCGGCCGACGACGGCGGACGCCGCCACGATGCAGGAGTTCGTGCTCGGTGGCGATGGCCAGCGGCCGCTGGCCGGGCTCCAGCCACCGGAACCCTCGGCCAAGCCATCGGCGCTGCACCTGCACCCGCTCGGCCAGGCCATGGCGCTGCAGCAACTCGCCCGCCCGGGTCGCGTCACCCTCGGTGGCCGCCAGCAGCCATGCCTGTCCCTCGCGGCCCATCTCGCCCAGTTGCTCGAAGGCACGCGAGGCATCCTGCTCGAACACCGGCAGCGCGGCCGCGGGCCACGCCACCTCGTCCGGCCCGGCAGCCGTGAACTGGTTCACCGTCACGGTGGCCGCGGCCCGACGCGTGACCGCACGCATGGCGTCCTTCGGAGGCACCACGCCCAGCGCATCCACCACGCGTTCCCAGTACCCGCGAGCCTGCTCCATGATCTCGGCCAGTTCGGCCCACACGACCAGCGTGCCGTCCGCCAGCAGGTCACCGGGCAGCGGATCGCCGTCCTGGGCCCGGAAGCCTGCGCCATCGGCGCAGGGAAGCTGGGCGTGGGCGATCGCGCGGTCGCTGGCCTGCGTCGCCACGTCGATCTCGCGCAGGCTCTCCAGTTCGTCACCGAAGTGATCCATCCGCACCGGCGCCATTCCCGCTGGCGGGAAGCAGTCCACCACGCCGCCCCGCACCGCGAAATCGCCCGGGGTCTCCACGGCATCCACCCGCCGATAGCCCGCGGAGGCGAGCCATGCGGCCAGGGCCGCAGGCGATCGGTGATGTCCCGGCGCGACCCGCAGACGCAGACGCTCCCGACGCGCCAGCGCCGGCACCATCTGCATGAGGGCCGCCACGGGCGCCACCGTGACCCCGGACCAGGACTCCGTGCCTTCCAGACGACGCAGCGCCGCCTCGAGGCCGCCGATCGAATCCGTGGCCGCCGTCTCCATGGCGGGCAGGTGCCTGGCCTCGAAGCCCGCGTCGGCGAGTTCATCCACGGCGTCCGCCGCCTCGTCCAGGTGCGCCACCACGAGCAGGCAGCACGGGCCGCCCAACCGCCCGTTGCAGGCAACCCGCCAGCATGGTCGTGCTGCTGCCGGCCGCTCCCCGCAGCACGTGATGACCGCCGGCGCGCACCCTCTCCGCAAGCGCGAGCAGCGCTGGGGAGCTCTGGATGCGATCAAGCCACGACATGGCAGGCCGTGGTCCGCTCGGACCGTGTCCACACGGTACCCGGACGGCGAGGTCTCAGCGCACGTGCGGCCGCACGCGATCGATCAAGGCGGGGCCCACCCCCGGAACCCGGTCCAGGCC
>RFOC01000173.1 GCA_009926815.1 Planctomycetota bacterium | reverse complement strand
TCAACGCCGAGATCGCGGCCACCCGCTTTGCCGAAATGGCCATGGCCGACGCCCTGCTGGAGATCGAGCTGGGCGAGCTGGTGAAGCGAGCAGGCGCCTCACCCATGGTGAAGGACCTCGGGCATCGCATGGCGACCAATCACGCGGCCATCCGCCTGATTCTCTCCAAGGCGGCCGCAGGCAGCGGCGCGACCCTGCCCCGGGGACTCGACGCCCGACAGCAGGAGCTGGTGGACCGGCTCAAGTTGCTCTCCGGCGCCGAACTGGACCGCGAGTACCTCTGGGAGGAGACGCTCCGGCAACCCACCGCGATGGCCATGTACCGATGGCAGTACGAGAACTGCGATGACCCGAAGCTGAAGCCCTTCGCCGTGGGCACGCTGCCCATCATCGTCGTGCATGCCCGCGTGGTGGACGAGACGCACCGCAAGGTGAACGCCGAGGAGATCGCCGTGCAGGAGAGGCGGGCGGCCGCCGAGCGAAAGGCCGAGCAGGAGCGGAAGCAGGCCGAGGCGATGGCGGCCGCGGAGGCCGCGGCCAAGAAGTCGCAGCGCAAGTTCCGCAAGTGAGTCTGGGCTGACCCCCGGGCTCAGCAGCTGTTGCCGAACAGCAGCAGCAGGCTGCCGATGTCGCCCGCGTCCACCGTGCCGCTGCCATCGAGGTCGCCAGGCCCGCCGCCGTTGCCGAACAGCAGCAGCAGGCTGCCGACGTCGCCGGCATCGACCGTGCAGCTGCCGTCAAGGTCGCCGGCCAGCGGCGGTTGGGTCTCGTTGCCCTGCGAGTAGACGACGAACGAGTACGCCCCCACGTTGAACACGGCGCTCTGGCCCATGCCGTCGTAGGCGGGTCCGTTGGCGTCCACGTCCACGCAGAGGGTGTTGGCGTAGTCGCTCGAGTAGCCGTTCCAGTCGCTGTTCATGCGACACTTCCACATGCCGCCACGGGGCATGCCGATGCGGTAGTTGCTCACGGGGAACGTGCTGAAGTTGCAGAGCACGATCACGTCGTCGCCATCGCCGCCGTTCATCCAGCGGTGCCAGCCGATGACCTTGCTGAAGTTGTTCACGTGGTGGACGTTGGTGTTCGGACCCGTCAGGCCGCGGGTGACGCCGGTCATGTTCCGCCGAAGCTTGATCATGTCGCGGTACAGGCTCACGATGCCGGCGAAGGTGGTGGTCTTGGACCAGTCCAGCGGATCGGTGTCGGTGAACCAGCCGTCCTCCAGCATCTCCTGTCCCTGGAACATGAATGGAATGCCCGGGCTGAAGAAGGTCACGGCGGCGCCGAGCGTGCTGCGCTTGCGGGCGTACCAGTCGCCCGGAGTGGTCGGGCTGATGGTGCTGCTCATGCGCTTCTTGCCGTTGGCCACCTCGTCATGGCTCTCGACGTAGATCACGCGCTCGGTGTGGTTGCCGTTGTAGTTGTGCAGGATCGATTCCCGCACCTTCCACATGTCGCGGCCGCTGTCGCTGGTCTGCTGGATCACGTCGCGCACGTTGTGCACGAACCAGTCCCACTGGCTGTCGAAGCCGGCGCCACCCGCGCCCGTGGACTTGCTGATCCAGTCATTGTCGTCGAAGTCCTCGGCCACGGAGATCTTGCCGGGGAAGAGGGTGTCGATCTCGTTGTTGCACCACTGCAGCAGGCTCCAGCCCTCGGGCAACTCCTGCCCGAACTGGTCGGTGCGACGCATGTACTTGGTGGCGTCCCAGCGAAGGCCGTCCATGCGGAACTCGTCGAGCCACATGACGGCGTTGTCGCGGATGTACTGACGGACCTCGCCGCGGGTGTAGTCGGGACGGGTGTTGCCCCACGGCGTGTCGGCCCGGCTGTCCTGATAGAAGAAGATGCCGCCGCGGTTGTTCTGGCTCCAGCCGTCGAACTGCCACATGTCCAGGTCGGTGGGGCCGAAGTGGTTGTAGATCACGTCGGCCACCACGGCGATGCCCCGGGCGTGCGCCGCATCGACGAACTTCTTCAGTTCATCCGGACCGCCGTCCGCGCCCGAGGCCGTCTTCGTGTAGGCCGTCTCCACGCTGAACGGGAAACTGGGGTTGTAGCCCCAGCTCAGGTCACCCGGGAACTCGTTCACCGGCATCAGGCTGATGCAGTTGATGCCCAGGTTCTGCAGGTGATCGAGCTTGGCGATGGCGTTGTTGAACGTGGCCGGCGGGTTGCCGCTGGCGGAGACGCCGAAGGTGCCGATGTGGATCTCGTAGATGACCAGCTCGTTCCAGTTGTCCATCTGGAAGTTGTTCACCTGCCAGCTGTAGGCCGAGGGGCTGTAGACCACGCTGTTGCCCACGCTGCTGGTCACGCGACGCGCGCGAGGGTCGTTCCTCCACAGCGTGCTGGTCCCGTTTCGGATCACGAACTTGTACTGGGCGCCAGCGTTGATCAGCGAGACGTCACCGGACCAGAAGCCATTGCCCTCGGAACTCAGCTGGTGCGCCGTGGTGCTCCAGTTGTTGAAGCTGCCCGCCACGGACACGGCGGAGGCATTGGGCGCCCAGGTCCGGAACGTCACACCCCGGGCCGTGCCCACCTGATAGGGGACGGCGCCAATGCCCGGTCGGGCGGATGCCGGGAGCACGGCGGCCCACGTCTGGCCCGTGGTCAGCAGGGAGGCAAGCGCAACTGCGGCGACCGACATCCATCGGGTGGAGCGGCGAATCTGGGGGCTCATCGGGTCCATTTCTCCAGGGCAGGGGGCGATGACGGCATTCTGCACGACGGGTGACAAAATGGAAGCAGGAACTGTCCGCTTTCACGGATGCTATTTCCGGAATTGATGTCGGGCGAATGGTTCTCGACCAGATTGGTGGCAGTGCCATCCCGATCGTGCCCAGGATCCCGGAGTCGCGGGTCGGCGTTTGCACGGACCGCACGAGTCCCTTCGTTCATTCACCGGGCGGTGGACTCTTGAGCAGCCCCGGCAGCACGTACCGGCTGAGGCCGACCAGATCCATGAAGGAGGGGTCCGAGCCCAGCAGCCCAAGGCCCTGATAGGGGTTGTTCCCCATGCTGGTCAGCATCCGGTCCGTCACCTGCTGGCTTCGGATGGTCGGCGACTGGATCTGGTAGCTGCCCGTGCTTCCATCCGCGAAGGACATGTTGAACTTGGTCTGGCCCGGTGACCAGACGGCGGGAAGGTCGAACCACTTGGCCACGCGAGCCACGATCCGGGCGTTGCCGCTGCCATCGCCACCGACCACCGAGCCCGGATTGGGGTTCAGCAGCATGCCGTTGAAGTTCCAGCCGGGCACCGTTCCGCCCCGTCGCTTGAACGGATCGATGTCCGCCATGAACATGGCCGTGTCGGCAGGCTTGGGCAGGCGAGCCAGCGTTCGGGTGTCGAAGGCCAGGCTGCACGCGGTGGGGTAGTCGCCCCCCTTGAAGACGCCGGGCAGGTCGATGTAGTCGTCGCAGTACAGGACGCCGACCCAGGAGTTGATCGAGAAGCTTCGCAGTCGCCCCGTGTTGTCCATGGGACTCAGGTAGGTCTCCGTTCCGTCCACGTAGGGGAACAGGCTGCCGTTCTCCAGGGCCGCCACCGTCTCGCGCTCGTCGTTCAGGATCGAGCCCGGGCATCGGGCGTTGTCGGCGCAGACCCATCCGATGTACTTCACGTCCGCCGGGTTGGAGGCCAGGGCCAGTTCCTCGCGCAGGCCGCCATCGCCGCCAGGGCAATCCGAGGGCCTCGCCTTCATGGAGGACCAGTTGCCCGGGGTGTCGGTCCGGGGGCTGGGCAGTCGTCCCTTGTTGCTCGAGGCATAGGTGGCGGAAGCCATGGCCAGTCCGCGGAGCCGGCTGCGCTCGCTGGTGTCCTGCGCCGCGCGTCGGGCACCGCCCACCGCCACGATCAGCAGGCCGGCCAGCAGGGCGATGACCGCGATGACCACCAGCAGCTCCACCAGGGTGAAGGCCTTCCGCACCTGGGAATGGCTCATGGCGACACGCATGTCCATCTTCTCCGAATCTGAACGTTCGGGGGTTCCACGTTCCGATCGATCGGCGGCCATCGGGCTCGGTCCCTTCGCGGTGTCGGGCGTTCAGTGCCCGAACAGGTTCTTCATGGCGAACATGCCCTGGCTCTCGAAGTGCGCCAGAGCCTCGGGAACGCTGCGGAAGATCTTGGTGGCGGTCTCGGTGATGAACGGGCTGGGGTTCTTCCGTGGCTTCCAGACCACGTAGACCTCCTTGGCGTGCTCCCACGCGTGCTGCAGTTCGCGCTCCACGCCACTGCTGAGGCCGGGAATGCCGCCGGGAAGTTCCGGCACCAGGCTGACGATCATGTCGCTCTGGTCGATCAGGCGGAAATCGCGCATGTAGATCTGGCCATCCACGTCGCCCGCGATGTCCAGCACCTGCTTCACGCTCACCCGCAGCGGCGGGGCATCCTTGCGGCCGCCGAAGCTGTGGGCCTTCACCTCGATGAAGTCCTTGCCTTCGCGGGCGGCGGCGATGGCGTTGTCCAGCAGCAGCTTCTCGTCCACGTCGCCCGGATCGAAGGTGATGAAGTGCTTCGCCAGTTCCGCGCGGAAGTGGTCGATCTCGGCGAGCACGTCGGGCATGTCCACCACGTGGCTCAT
>RFOC01000172.1 GCA_009926815.1 Planctomycetota bacterium | reverse complement strand
ACCTACGCCAACGGCCAGACCAGCACCGGCTTCGGTCCGGTGCAGGTGCAGCAGGAAGGCCTGCCGCTGACCAACACGATCGCCGCCTCGGGCATCACGGGGCTCATGGGCCTGACCGCCCTGGCCAACCCGGCCATGACCGTGGGCATGACGTTCCTGGACGACGTGCAGGTGGACCTGCTGGTGCAGGCCACGCAGGCGGATCAGCGGAACGCCATCCTGACGGCGCCTCGCCTGACGCTGCTCAACGGCCAGCAGTCGGCCATCAGCGTGGGCCGCGTGACCAACTACATCAGTGGCTACACGCAGGGCACGGGCAGCGCCACGGGCGTGCCCATCATCACCCCCTTCAACAGCGGCATCAGCCTGACGCTCGAGGCGGTGGCGAGCGCGGATCGCCGGTACGTGACCGTGACGGTGCAGTTCCAGTCGAACGATCTCGAGAAGTTCGACAGCTACACCTTCCAGCAGGCCGTGGCCGGCACCGGCACCTTCGCCAGCGGCACCGGCACCGTGAGCAACCCCATCCAGGCTCCCGTGTTCCGCGTGACCGCGATCAACACCTCGGTCAGCGTGCCCGACAAGGGCACGGTCATGCTGGGCGGCCAGAAGTTCTCCACCGACTACGAGGTGGAGGTGGGCGTGCCCGTGCTGAGCAAGATCCCCGTGGTCAACCGGTTCTTCACCAACCGAGTGAACTCCAAGACCGAGTCGAACCTGCTCCTGCTGATCCGTCCCGAGATCATGATCCTGAAGGAGAGCGAGGACATGCTCTTCCCGGGTCTGCTCGAGAACATCGGCACCAGCGGCATGTGAGCCGGTCCTGCACGCCCCCGAACGGAGTCATCGCATGAGCGCCGCCAAGAGCCAGATCCGCGTCCGTGACGAGGGTGGGGTGCACTGCGTGGAGTTCGTGGAGCGGAGCATCATCGACGAGGCGGTGATCCGCCAGATCGGCGAGGAGCTCCTGAAGCTGGTCGACACCGCCGCCACGCCGACGCTGGTGATCGACTTCACCGGCGTGCAGCACCTGAGCTCGGCGGCGCTCGGGGTCCTGATCAACGTCCACAACCGCGTGAAGTCCCGCAGTGGCCAGCTCCGGCTCTGCGGCATTCCCAAGGGCATCTTCGAGGTCTTCCGCATCACCAAGCTCGACCGTCTCTTCCAGACGAGCGACACGGTGGCCCAGGCCCTCGAGAGCATCGGCTGACGCGGTGATCATGGCCACGGCCGGAGCCCATCCGCCCTCGCAGATCCGGGTCACGCTCCACGAGATGCGCGTGGACGTGGAGCGCGTGCAGCGCGAGGTGGAGGGGGCCATTCGAGCCCGCGGCTACGACGACGATGCGGCCTTCGCCATCCGGCTCTGCCTGGAGGAAGCGCTCGTCAACGCCTTCCGGCATGGCAACCGGCTCGAGCCGGGCCTGACCGTGGAGTTCCGGGCGGACATCATGGACGATGGCTGCATCTTCGAGGTGCAGGATCAGGGTGAGGGCTTCGATCCGGCAGGCGTTCCTGATCCGACCGCGGACGAGAACCTGGAGATCCCCTCGGGTCGGGGCATCATGCTCATGCGCGCGTACATGAGCGAGGTGGCCTACCTGGATCCGGGCAACCGCCTCCGCATGGTGTTCACGCGGAAGCGATGAGGTTCAGCGGGCTGCCGCCGCTCGCGCCAGCACGATCCATTCCTCCGGCGAGAGCGTCTCGGGTCGACGCGTGGCATCGAAGCCGGCCGGGAAAGGGAAGTCGGGCCCGAGCGTGTTGCGGAGCTGCTTGCGGCGCTGCTGGAAGGCGGTCTCGACCAGGGTCTGCAGCGATGAAGGCAGTGCAGGGGCCGGATCGCGGCGAGTGAGCTGGACGATGGCGCTGGTGACGTCCGGGGCGGGCCAGAAGCAGCCCGGCTTGAGCGTGGCCACGCGCTCCACGCTGGCTCGAAGCTGGGCGGTGATGGTGAGTGGACCGATCTCGCTGGTGCCGGGCCTGGCCAGGAGCCGGTCCCCCACCTCGCGCTGGATGGTGACGATCATGCCTCGGCAGGTCGGGTGCCGCTCCAGCAGCGTGGCCATGAGCGGCGTGGCCGCGGCGTAGGGCAGGTTGGCCACCATCCGGAAGGAGCCGGACCCCAGGGCCGCGAGCAGATCCGGGTTCAGGTGATGCTTGTCCGCGAGGCAGTCGCCCTCCACCAATGCAAGTCGGCTGCCGAGCCGATCCCGCACGATGGCGGCCATGTCGCGGTCGAGTTCGCAGGCGACCACGCGGGCGCCGGCATCAAGCAGGCACTCCGTCAGGGTTCCCGTGCCTGGACCGACCTCCAGGATGGTCTCGCCCGGCTGGACGGCGGCCGCCGCCATGAGCGTCCGAAGCGCGTTGTGGTCATGCAGGAAGTTCTGCCCGAAGCGGTGCTTGGGGTGGATGCCACGGGCGGCAAGAAGGGACTTGATGGTGCCGAGGTCCTGCATGCGGGGAGGGACGGGCCATGCCCGTCCCTTTCTCACCACGAGTACTGCACGGAGTAGGTGACGGTGGAGACCGAGTTGGCCGCGGCATCCACGGTGAACTGGATGGTGCCCGCGTTCACCTTGTCCCAGGCCTGGCTGCTGGCGGTGATCTGCCAGTTGTTCCAGCGGTACAGGGGCTCGCGCACCAGCACGGTCACGGGCTGGTCCTTGCGGTTGCGGATCTCGATCTTGAAGCTCTCGGTCATCTGGCGCCGCGCCCGGTCGACCTTGAAGTCGACCTGCGTGCGCTCACCCACCACGTCGAAGGCGCTGCCGAGACGGATGAGGACCTTCTCGTCCCTTGGGGTGTGCTTGATCACGTCCTCGCCGATGAATTCCAGGCTGCCGTCGGCCTCGTCGCGCTGGAAGACCCGCATCTTGCCCGCGGGCAGGGGCATGCCCATGTTGGACGCCTTGTCGTTGGTCAGGCGCACGTAGATGTCCACCTTCGTGTTGCCCACCTGGCCGAACTCGCGGCCATCGATGGGGCCGCCGCCGCCCCAGGCCATGGCCGCGCCCTCGTAGACCAGCAGCTTCTCCACGGGGATGCCGCTCACGCTGGGGAAGAGCGAGATCTGCTGGCTGGCGTTCTGGGGCACGTCGATGGGCCGGGGCAGCGTGTACAGGTGGAACTCCGCGAAGGACTTCTCCTGGAAGCCCGCCTCGGCGTCGGCCATGGCCGCCTTGGCCATCATGGCGCGGGGCATGGCATTCCCGCCGCGGGGCTCGATGCGCTGCACGTCGCCGGCCACCAGCTTCAGTCGCGCCTTGTCGAAGCCTCGGCCGCACACGTTCAGCAGAGTGACCCATGCGGAGAGATCGGCCTTGTCGTTCCTCTCGTTCAGCGTGACGTTGTAGTCCGCCCGCCAGGTCAGGCCGCTGGTCTCGTAGCCCATGCGGATCTGGTGGCGACCAGCCTTGGGACTGTTCACGTTCCACAGCAGCGTGGGCCGCGTGCGCAGACCGCCCGGCAGCTCGCCCAGGGTGATGGAGGCCTTGCCCTGGGGCACAAGTTCAATGCCGCCGTCCCGGGCCACCACCAGCGAGCCGCCCCGTGCCGCCAGCAGCGTGCCACCGATCATCAGAGGTCCACCGTCCATGTCCACCAGCAGGCTCACCGGGCGGTCGACGTATCGCTGCAGCAGCTTGTCCGCGCTGACGAGGTCGAACTCGAAGCGCTGGTCGAGCACCGACGTGCCCGGCTCGGTGATGTCGTTGAAGCTGACCGTGGTCGGGTCGATGAACGCGGCCACGTCGGTGAAGGCCAGCTGGCCCAGTCCCATGGGCATGTCCACGGCGCGCGTCTCGCGCACCAGGCCGAAGCCCGGGACGCCCATGGCCATGCCCCAGCCATTCTGCTGCTGCTCCAGGAACTGACGGGGATCGAATCCGGCCGGATCGGCGCTGGAATACACGGTCAGGCTCACGTCGCCCGAGGCCGATGCGGCGGCCTGCGTCTGGGCGATCGGGGCGGACAACATCAGGGCGGCAAGGAGAGTGGCGCTCATGCGGCAGAGGGTACCCCGGTTGCGGCAGCGTCCATCCGCACGCACACTTGCTCCGTGCCGCCCGAGGACCCTGCGCTGTTCGACCTGATCGTGGTGGGCCTCGCGGCCCTCGCTGGATTCATCGGCGCGCTGGTGGGTCTGGGTGGTGGAGCCATCCTCGTGCCTGGCCTGGTGCTCCTGCTGGGCGTGCCCATGAAGACGGCGGTGGCCACCAGCCTGGTGGCCGTGGTCTTCACCAGTTCCGCCGCCGCCATGATCCGTGGACGCGACGCCCTGACCAACTACCGCGTGGGCGTGCTGCTGGAGGTGGTCGCGGGCGCGGCGAGCGTGGTGGGGGCCGTCACCGCGTTCCTCATCGAGCCTCGGCTGCTGCAGCTGATCTTCGGAGGCACGCTGCTCGCCATCGCCGGTCTCTCGGCACGGCGGCTGGAGGATCGGGACTCGAGCGTCATGCCTTCGCACCCCTGGGCCGCTGGGCTGGCGCTGGACGGCGTGGAGGATCGCCCCGAGGGCGCGAGGATCTATCGCGTGCAGCGGGTGCCCGCGGGCCTCTCGATCATGGGCGTCGCCGGCGTCATCGCGGGCATGATGGGCCTGGGTGCCGGGGCGGTGAAGGTGCTCAGCATGGACGTGTGCATG
>RFOC01000171.1 GCA_009926815.1 Planctomycetota bacterium | reverse complement strand
GCTGCCCAGCTGGCCACCCGCGCCGTCGTTGCCGCGGAACACGATGGGGCAGCCGAACTGGCCGCCGCTCATGTAGAGCATCTTGGGGGCGTTGTTCAGGATGGGGTCGGCAGCGACCAGGCTGAAGGACCAGCTCATGAACTCCACGATGGGACGGAGGCCCTGCATGGCCGCGCCGATGGCGATGCCCGCGAAGCCGCTCTCGCTGATCGGGGTGTCGATGATGCGGCGCGGGCCGAACTCGTCCAGCATGCCCTTGCTGACCTTGTAGGCACCGTTGTACTGCGCCACTTCCTCGCCCAGCAGGAAGACGCGGGCATCGCGCCGCATCTCCTCGCTCATGGCCTCGCGAAGGGCGTCACGGAATTCCAGTTCGCGGACAGCGCTCACAGCACCTCTCCCTTCGGGTCGATGGCCCGGAACGACGGCGTGTTGGGGGCCCCGCCCATGAAGGAGGGCTGGCTCGAGCCGGGATACGGGCCCCAGGGCTCCATGTACACGTCGGTGAACAGCTCACCGGGCTCGGGCATGGGACTGGCGTCGGCGAAGGTGATGCTGTCGCGCGCCTCGGTCTTCACGCCCTTGAGCATCTCCTTGGCCTCGTCGGCCGAGATCATGCCGCGGTCGAGCATGAAGCGCTCGAGCGTGCCGATGGGGTCGCCGGCCTCCCAGGCCTCCTCCTCGTCGCGGGTGCGGTACTTCCGCGGATCGCTCATGCTGTGGCCCTTGTAGCGGTAGCACCGCATGTCCACGAACCACGGACGGCTGCGGGCGCGGGCATCGTCGATGACGTGCTTCATGCCCCAGTAGGTCTCGAGCACGTCCATGCCATCCACCACGGCCGCGTCCATGCCGTATCCGACGGCCTTGGACTTGAGTTCGTGGGCCATGGTCGTGCCGCGATGGATGCTGGTGCCCATGCTGTAGCCGTTGTTCTCGACCACGAAGACCACGGGAAGGTCCATCAGGCCCGCCATGTTCATGGCCTCGTGCAGCGCGCCCTGATTCAGCGCGCCATCACCGAGGAAGCAGAGCGTGACGCGCCCGTTGCGGCCGCCGCGCATCACCTCGTCCTCGTACTTGGTGGCGAACGCGAGCCCGGCCCCCAGCGGCGTCTGCGCGCCCACGATGCCGTGGCCGCCGAACATGTTGTTGGGCTTGTCGAACATGTGCATGCTGCCGCCCTTGCCCTTGGCGCAGCCATCCACGCGTCCGAACATCTCGGCCATGCAGGCGTTCGCCGTCATGCCGCGGGCCAGGGCATGGCCGTGGTCGCGGTAGGCGGTCACCAGCGGATCCTCGGGCTTCATGGCCGCCACGCAGCCCACCGCCACGGCTTCCTGACCGATGTAGACGTGGCAGAAGCCGCCGATCTTCTTGTCCTGGTACGCCTGCATGCAGCGCACCTCGAACTCCCGGATCAGCATCATGTCACGGAGCCACTTGCGAAGGGTGGCGGCAGGAGGCACCGGGCGATCGGCCGCCACGCTCGGTGGGGCCTCGCCTCGGTGCACGTCGAAGAGGCGGCGGGTGTCGGTGGAGGGTGTGGACATGGGTTTTCGCCCCGCGGGCCGACCATGGCCAAGCGGCGCAGCCCACCGTTATAGGGGCAAAGCCGCATCAAGGCAATGCCTTGCCCGATTCCGGAGCCGCAGGCCCGGAATCAGGGCGTCTGCGTGCCTGACGAGGCCGGCTTGGGGGCGGCCACCGCCTCCGCCACCGCGGTGGGCTTGGTGGACCGAAGCACCCTCGCCCGGATGGCGGCCAGCGCCGTGTCCAGCTGGGGATCCGCCCCCGTGGCCAGGATCTCGTCGGGATCGCGGCGAGGCTCGGCCGGCTTGGCTCCCGACTCCGGAAGCGTGTCGACCAGGCTCCGGAGTTCCGCCAGCTTCTCCAGCTGCTCCGGGGTCATGCGCACCTGCAGATCCGGCATGACACCCCAGTCGCTGCTGCCGGGCGTCTTGTGGACCAGGCGTCCCTTCGTCTTTCCCGCCTCCGGAGGCAGCACGTAGTGCTGGGTGGTGACCTTCACGGCAGCCTCGCGGTCGCGGTCACGGATGGGCGAGACCTCCTGCACGCTCCCCTTGCCGAAGCTCCGGTCGCCCACCACCACGGCCTTGTCATAGGCCTGCAGGCAACCGCTGAGGATCTCGGCGGCGCTGGCGGAGCTCTGGTTCACCAGCACGACCACGGGAAGATCCTGCAGCGCGGCGCGGTTGGCCTCGGCCTTGCGGCTGCTGGTCGTCTCGCCATCGCGGTTCTCCGTGCTCACCAGCTCGCCGCGGGGGATCCACAGGTTGCAGAAGTCGGTGGCGCTGGTGAGGAGCCCGCCGGGGTTTCCGCGAAGGTCCAGCACCAGTCCCTGCAGCGAACGCTGCCGACGCATGGCCTCGATGGCTTCCATGAAGTCGTCGTAGCTGTCCTCGTTGAAGCTGGTCAGGCGAACCATGCCGATGCCCAGCGACGGATCGACGTACCAGTCCCACGTGGGCATGCCGCGATCGTCGAGCCCCGTCTTGCGCCACCCCACCACCGATCGCATCTTGATGCTCTCGCGGGTCAGGGGCATCTCGAAGGGCTTCTCGTCACCCTCGCGCCGCACGGTCAGCGTGACCACCTCGCCCGCGGGTCCGGTGATCAGGTCCACGGCTCGGTTGAGCGACCAGCCCGTGGTGCTCTGGCCGTTCACCGCCACGATGCGGTCACCCGGCTTGAGGCCGGCCCGGGCCGCCGGCGAGCCCTCGAGCGGGTTGATGATCATGATCTCGCGCTTCTCATCGTGTCGGATCAGGATGCCGACGCCGACGAAGTTGCCCTCGACCTGCTGTCGGAATCGACGCAGCCGCTCGGGCCAGATGATCTCCGAGTACGGATCCTCGAAGCGCCGGGCGATGACGTTCGTGGCGCCCTCGCCGAACTCGTGCAGCAGCGCGGTCTCGGGCATGTCGATGGTGACGTGGTTGGCCTGCAGCAGCCCGCTCATGATCTCGCGATAGAGCACCGCGTTGGCGGCCTCGTCGGGCACGGCATCCACGCGGTCCCGAGCCGCGGTCAGCGCCGCAAGCCAGGCCGTCCGCTTCACGTCATCGCCCAGGCCACCGAAGGTCTCCCGGCACTCCGGCGTCTGGGCCAGCAGCGTGAGGGCCGAGAGCCCCCCTTGCAGCAGCGGCTTCCAGCCCCCGTTCTCGATGTGCTCGGTGGCGGCCTTGCGCAGTCCCTCGCGGAGCATGTACGCCGTGATGCCCGCGAACTGCTCCTTCCAGTCGTCCGCAACCGCGGGGTTGTACTCGGGGAAGGGCTCATCCAGGTCATCCTCGGCCTCCTCGCCGGAGCGGCGGACCCTGGCCGCACGGGCGCGGGCCTTCTGACGGTCCTCCTCGGTCTGGCTGGCCTTGAACCGCTCGTTCTGCAGCTTGCGAAGCTCGTGCAGGCGGCGCGGCGCGAACTCGGCGAGGAACGTGACCCGGCGGCCGGAGGCGTCGAGCATGTCATCGAGCGCCTCGAACCGCTCGCGACGCGAACTGTCCTCGTGAAGCGAACGAAGTCGATAGAGCATCTCCTGCGCGAGAAGCCAGTCGGTCTCCTTCTCGGCCTTCAGGCGGACCTCCTCGGCCCGAGCCTCGAGCCTGCGGAAGGCGTCCGTGTCCATCTCCCGATTCCATGCGGGCAGGTCCAGCAGGAACTTCAGGTTGGCCGCCGCCACCAGCGCACGGGTGATGTCGCCCCCATCGAGCTCGCGGACCAGATCGGCGCGGTGCTTCTCGATGGCCTCGGCACGGGCACGCGCGGCCTCCGCCTGGTTGCGGGCCCGCAGATCCACGGCGCTTCGGAAGGACCGGACGGGATCGCCACCCTCATCGGGGCATGCGCGGATGGCGGCCTCGAAGGCGGCCACGTCACCACGACGAGCGGCATCCCACGCCTGGTCGCTCCAGGCGGCGATGTCCGCACGGAGGGCCGACACGACAAGGGCCGAGGTCCAGAGGAGGGCGAGAAGCAGGCGGCGCGGGGTGGCTTGGGTCATGGGTTCGTTTCCGTTCTGCTTATACTGCAATACGGTTCGGCCGATTCAACCATGAGTCGGCCGGGGGCGTCCATGACCTCCAAACTCCGACCCACGCCACTCCCGGAACCCACGCGGCTGGACAGGCTTGCGACGGCCGCCTCGGAGTTTCCCAACGCCTGCTGGCTCTGGATTCCCCTGACCACCGGGGCCGTGATCTGGCCGTGGCTGGGGCCGGTCCTGACCCCCATCGCCATGCTGGGGGGCTGGTGGCGGGTCATCTGCCTTCGTCAGGCCATCCGGGGCTCCCGATGGCTCCGCTCATCCTGGCTTCCCCGGATCTGGGCCACCTACGCGTTCGCCTGGAGCAGCCTGGGGGTGGCGGCCAGCGTGGCGGTGCTGCTGCCGTCGCTGGGCCTGGAGCCGGGCCTGGCACCGCACGGCCTGCTTCAGGCGTGGAGGCTGGCCACCGTGGCGGAGATGGGCCTGGCGATCCTGTGGGTGATGCGTGAGGCGTCCATCCGTGAGAGCGGCTGGGTTTGGCTCATGATGACGTTTGCGGCCATCCTGGGGGTCATCTGCCTGGGCGTGCAGTGGCTGATCCACGCCAATCCCGCCATCCTGGAGGGAAGTCGGCTGGCCATCTTCGGGCTTTTCGCGGTGCTGCTGGGTGCCGGCTCGGTGGCCCCGCTGCTC
>RFOC01000018.1 GCA_009926815.1 Planctomycetota bacterium | reverse complement strand
CCGCCAGGCTCGCGAAGGTGCACGTGCGGATCGATGAGCCCCGGGGTGACCAGGCAGCCTTCCGCGTCGATCACGCGCACGCCCGTGGCCGGCAGGGGCGAGGCGCTGATCCGCTCCACTCGGTCCCCGCGCAGCAGCACGTCTCCCACCACGTCGAGCGACCGGACGGGATCGAGGACACGCCCGCCTCGGATCAGGATCGGTTCGTGGTCAGCCATGCCGGCGATGGTAACGGGCCAAAAAGACGGCGACCCGTCGCGGGGACGGGTCGCCGATGATTCAAGCCTGGGTCAGGACTCAGTTGCCCGACTTGCCCGCGAACGGGCAGGCCGAGGCGCAGTCCGACTTCTTCTCGCTGACGGCGCCAGCGGAGGTGCCGGCCTTGTCGCCGCAGCTCTTGCTGCAGTCCGACTTCTTCTCGCTGAGCCAGCGGAGGTGCCGGCCTTGTCGCCGCAGCTCTTGCTGCAGTCCGACTTCTTCTCGCCGACGGCGCCGGCGGAGGTGTTGGCCTTGTCGCAGCTCTTGCTGCAATCCTTGCTGCAATCCGACTTCTTCTCGCCAACAGCGCCGGCGGAGGTGTTGGCCTTGTCCTTGCAGCAGCCGCTCTTGTTCTCGTTCACGGCGCCGGGGCTGGCCTTCGCCGGGGTGGCGGCCTTGGTGTCGCTGGTCTTGTTGTTGTTGCAAGCCGCAAGGCCGAGGACCAGACCCGCAGCAGCGATGATCGCGAAACGCTTCATGGTTCGAATCTCCACATGGAGGATCAGCTGCGGACAGTTCCTTGAGCCGGCGGCAGCCGTCGCCGACCCGGCAAGTGTACCGCCGGACTGGGCCCCGGTCGCACACCTTCCGTACAGTTTGAGGACCCATGGCGACGTCCCACCCGAACCAGGAACCCATGTCCCCTGACGGTCCGGAAATGCCGGAACGCAGGGCCCGCCTGGCCGCCCTGGCCCGGAGCATGCCGGCTTCGCCCGGGGTCTATCTCATGAAGGACGCCACCGGGGTGGTGGTCTACGTGGGGAAGGCGTCCAGCCTGCCGGATCGGGTCGGTTCGTACTTCGTCCCGAGTGCCGATCTGGGGCCGCGCAAGCAGCCCATGCTGGATCTGGTGGAGACCGTGGAGTGCATTCCGTGCGAAGGCGAGTGGGAAGCGCTGCTGATGGAGGCACGGCTGGTCAAGGATCTGAAGCCGCGGTTCAACGCCAGGCTGCTGGACGACAAGAGCTTTCCCTACCTCGCGGTGACCATCCGGGAGGAGTTCCCGGGTGTCTACATCACCCGCGATCCCGCACACGAGCGGTTCCGAGGCGCGAGGCTCTACGGCCCCTTCACCAGCGGTTCCAGCCTGCGGCAGGCCGTGCAGCTGCTGCAGCGCGTCTTCCAGTACCGCACCTGCGAACTCGACATCCGCAGCGGCGATCCGGCGCTCCAGTCCTACCGGCCGTGCCTGCTCTTCAAGATCGATCAGTGCACCGCCCCATGCGCGGGTCGGGTGACCCCCGAGCGGTACCGGCAGGACATCGACCGTTTCTGCCGCTTCCTGGAGGGGCGGCGAAGCGCCATGCTGAAGGAGCTGCAGGCCGAGATGGATGCGGCCTCGGCCGCGCGGAAGTACGAGACCGCCGCCGTGCTCCGCGACCAGATCCGCGCCATCGAGCGTCTCGATGAGCGCGAGCGTCGTGGCTTCGAGGGTGAATACGACTGGCAGCCCGAGGTCACCATCTCCGCGCAGGATCCTCGGGCGGGATGCCGGAGCCTGCAGCGGGAGCTGGGTCTGGAGCGCGAGGTGCGCTGCGTGGAGGCGGTGGACATCGCGCATCTGGGTGGGCAGGAGACCGTGGGCAGCCTGGTGTGCTTCGTGGACGGGCGTCCGTTCAAGGATCGCTACCGCCGGTTCCAGGTGCGGCAGGCCGCCAACGACGACTACGCCGCCATTCGCGAGGTGGTGTCGCGCCGCTTCCGGCAGGCGCCCGCGGAAGGTGATCTTGCGCCGGACGTGCTGCTGATCGACGGCGGCCCGGGTCAGCTGGCCGCGGCCATGGAGGCCATCGAGGCGGCGGCATGGAGGCCACCCATGGTGATCGCCCTCTCGAAGCGAGAGGAACTGCTGCACCTGCCCGGGGATCCCGAGCCGCTGCGACTCTCCCGGAACCACCGTGGCCTCCATCTCTGCCAGGCCATCCGTGACGAGGCGCACCGCTTCGCCAGGCATTACCACCACCTCCTGCAGCGCAAGCGGGTCATCCAGCCCGACCGGCGGGAGCCGGGCTCGCCGGATGGTGGTGGCGCCGGGGGCGGTCTCGGCTAGGCTCGCCGGCCCGGAGTCCAGGCCGTGAACCATCGAAGACGACAGCGAGCACGCCATCACGAGAGCGCCGAGCGGGAGCACGGCGACAGCCGAGGTCCGGCCATCGACCATCCGCGCGTGCCCAAGGGCGAGCATGAGCTGCTGGAGTCGCCCGAGGCGATCCGCGCCTTCGCCGAGCACGCCCGGCAGGCAGGGGTCCTGGCCTTCGACACGGAGTTCATCGGCGAGGAGAGCTTCCGGCCCCGCATCTGCCTGGTGCAGGTGGCCACCGAGCAGCGCGTCGCGCTCCTCGACCCGCTGACGGGAGCGGATCCGCGTCCCATCTACGAGGTGGTGGCCGATTCATCCGTGCTCACGCTGGTCCATGCCGGCGAGCAGGACATCGGAGCCGTCCGCGACGTGGTGGGTGGCCAGGTCTCGAACGTGGTGGACACGCAGATCGCGGTCAGCCTGCTCGGCCTGCCGTGGCCCAGCAGCCTCGGCGGCACGCTCGAGCTGTTCACGGGACTGCGGCTGGGCAAGGCCCACACCTTCACGGAATGGGATCGTCGCCCGCTCACGCCCAGCCAGCTGCACTACGCGGCCGATGACGTCCGGTACCTCCCCATGGCCTGGGCGGAGATCCGGGCAGCCCTGGAGGCCCGAAGCCGCCTCGACTGGGCCATGCAGGAGAGCGCCTCGCAGCTGAGCGCGGAGACCGAGTTCGATCCCGAGCGGCAGATGCGTCGCGCCAGCCGCGGGGAGCCGCTGCGGCCCGCCGCCACCACGCTGCTTCGCGAGCTGGTGCTCCTGCGCCGGGAACTCGCGCGGGAGATGGACCAGCCGCAGCGCGTGGTCATTCCCGACAACGCGCTCATGGAACTGGTGCGGCGCAAGCCCGAGCGAGCCGACGCGGTCCGAGAGATCCGCTTCCTGCCCAAGCATGTCGCGGCGCGCCACGGCGAGCGGCTGGCCGCGTGCGTGGTCGCGGCTCGCCAGATGCCGCCCACCCGCGACGAGACAGCGAAGCTCCTGGAGGATCCCGCGGTCCGTGCGCGCATCGACGCGATCTGGCTTGCGCTGCAGGCACGCTGCCTGGCGGATGACCTGGCTCCCGGCCTGCTCTGCAGCCGGAGCGAGTTCACGGAGTGGTGCGCCATGGCCATGCTTCGCGAGCGGCGGAGGGCGAAGGGCCAGGAGGTGGCCGAGGCCTTGCCCCTCTTCCGTCCCGGCGATTGGCGCACGCCCGCGGCGGGCGCCTGGCTCGAGGACTTCCTGGCCGGTCGGGCCGGGCTGCACATCGCCTGGGACGCGGAACAGTCCAGGCTGCGCTGCGGTCCGTGACGCCGCGGTATCTTGCTGCGCAGGCATGATTCCATCGAACGAACCCATCGATCGTCGGTCGCTGCTTGCCGGACTGCTGGCGGTGGGAGCGCTTCCGGCGCAGGCGATCGCCCAGGGGCAGGCGCCGCCACAGCCGCAGGGCGTCGCGGTGCCCGAGCGACGCGGCGGCGGCGTCCGTCGGCCCTCGCCCATGCCCGCGGCCATGATGGCCTGCTGGTGCGAGGGATTCGGCGGCCTGGATCGCCTCCGCCTCACGGTGACGCGTGGCCAGGCGGTCCGGGTGTCCGTCGAGGGGCGTTCCGGCGAGGGCTTCGTCCTGATCCGTGCGTTCATGGCGGCAGGCGCGGCACTGGAATGCATGGGCGCGGTCAGCAGCGCGTCGGCGGCGTCGCACACGGTGCGGTGGGCCGAGGCCGCGAGGCTTCCCGAGGTGGCCTCGCTCACCTTGGGGGATCCTGCGCCGGGCAAGCTCCCGGCCGTGGAGACGGTCCAGCTGGCTGCGGCCATCATGAGCCGACCTGATCCGCACGTGGCCTTCGATGCCGCGAAGCGCCTCGACGAGTCCGCGGAGGCGGCGGTGACGGCGGTCATGTCCGCCGCGCCGGTGACCGCGACCTACGTCAAGCCCGCGGACCGGGCGGCCTTCGGCCAGGCGATGCGCGTGCTGGCGGCACAGCCGGCTCTCGCGGGGTTCATCGGCGATGCCGGCCTCTGGCAGGGTGACCCCATGGCGGTGGTCTGGCCGGTGGAGCGGACCGCGGCTCCCAAGCGATGGGTAATGGTGGGGCAACGCGTGCAGGCGTGCATCCTGCAGGCGGAGCGTGTCGGCATCATGCTGGATCCGCTGGTGCTGCCGCCGGATCAGGTCGAGCCGCTGGCCGCCGCGCATCCGGAGGTGGCCAAGGCCATCGCCACGGTGGCGCAGCTGGGTGCATGTGCGGCCGCGGATCCGGTGGTGATCGGACGCGTGGGTGTCGTCGCCGAGCGTCGGTCCCGGCCCGCGCCGGCCTTCCTGGAGATCCTTCGCCTCGAGGGGCCCGGCCCCGGAGCCGACGCATGAGCACCTCGGCACGCATCTACTCGGGTGATGGCGACCAGCTCGTGGAGGTTCCGCGCAACGGACCCCGCGTGACCATGGTGCCCAGCGGCGATCCACGCACCGTCGGCGGCGGTCGCTCGATCCGCCTGCAGTGGGGGCAGCATCTGCTGAACGACCTGGTCGAGGGTCGGTATCGCACCGTCATCTGCGGCATCAACGAGACGGACAACGCCCGTGGCGTGCTCGGTGAGCTGCTGAAGCTCATCCCCACCAGCCAGTGGACGCTCTCCAGCGCCACCAGCTTCGCCCGCATGTTCCGCGGCGCCGTGAACATGCACGCCCGCGACGACCGCGAGCCCTACGTCCTCAAGTTCGATCTCGACCGGCTGCTCATCCTGGCGCTGCTCCGGCCGGCCGACCGCGATCACTTCACGCTCGAGGACGTCTACCGCGGCTTCCGCACCGTGAGCCGCATGCTCGACGGTCGGAAGGATCGCCTTCCGGTGTGCAGCGTCTCGTTCCTGGGCGCGAAGTCCAACCGTCTGCTCGACGCGCAAGGGCAGGAGCCCAGCCTCGAGGCCGTGCTGGATGCCATGCACCAGGCCGGCTTCTCGGGCGACGTCTATCCGCCGATCACGCTCTGGGATGTGCCCAAGACCGCGGTCTTCGCCACGTATCCCTTTCCCGAGGGCCTCTCGCGCATGCGCGAGGGCAGCAGCTGACGCTCAGGCGTCGACCCGAAGGTCCACGAACTTCCGCCGACGGATCCGCTCGTTGCCCAGCTGGCCGCACGCCGCCATGGCCGTGCGGCCCTTGGTGCCGCGCCGCTTGCAGAACTGGCCGTTGGCGATGGCCCGGCGCACGAAGGCGTCCGTCTCGGCCTCGGTGGGTGCCCGCCAGGGGCTGTCGCGACGCGGGTTGTACGGGATCACGTTCAGCGAGCACTTGATGCCGCGGAGCAGCGCGCAGACCTCGTCGCAGTGCTCCGGGGCGTCGTTCACCCCGGGGATGAGCACGTATTCCATGCAGAAGACGGCCGAGCGGCGCACGGGCCATGCCCGCAGCGCCTCCAGCACGCCGGACACCGGCTCGGCGCGCGTGATCGGCATGATGGTGGCCCGCAGCGCGTCATTGGGCGCGTTGAGGCTGAAGGCGATGTTGAGCTTGCGGAATCCAGGCCGCTCGGCGAACTCCGCCAGCCTTCGCACGCCCTCGGCGCGCCCCACGGTGCTCACCGTGATGTTCGCCGCGGGCACGCCGGCTCCGCGATGATCCGTCAGCACGCGGATCGCCTGCAGCACGGCGTCGATGTTGTCCGTGGGCTCGCCCATGCCCATGAACACGATGTTCTTGATGGGGAAGCCACGGCCCCCGTCGAAGGGATTCTCCACCCGATGCCTGGCGACGAACCACTGCTGCACGATCTCGGCCGGCGTGAGGTTGCGCATCAGCCCCATCTGGGCCGTCTCGCAGAAGGTGCAGCCCATGGCGCAGCCCACCTGGCTGCTCACGCAGAGGGTCCGGGTCACGCGGTCATCGCGGTACATGGGAATGACCACGCTCTCGGTCTCCAGCCCGTCATGCAGCGGCAGGGTGAACTTCACGGTGTCGCCGTCCACCAGCGTGCGAGCCGGTTCGGGCACCGAGTCCTCGATCCACGCGGCACGCTCGCCCCCGCGGAAGAAGGCGGCATGCGCGGCCAGAGCCTGCTCGGGCCGAAGTCCGGCGATCGGGGCGGCGTCGAGGGTCTGGGCGGCGGTGTGGGCGAGCAGGCGCACGAGGCGAGCGTAGCGGCGCGACCCCGCAATCCGGAAACCGCTCTCGGGAATTGGTGCCGCGGGCTTCGCCGTGGTCGTCGTGGCGAACGCCCCGGAACTACCATCCCGCCTTCCCATGCACCTGAAGCGAAGCGACCACGAGCACGGACCGCCCATCGTCCCCGTCACGTTCCTGCTGGAGGATCCCGAGGGACTCACCGGCACGGGCCAGAAGGAGTGGCAGCTCATGGGCGGCGAGGGCGAGAGCCTGCTCGAGCTGGCCATGGACCATGGCATCAACATCGAGCACGCCTGCGGCGGCGTGTGCGCCTGCAGCACCTGCCACGTCTACGTGGAGAAGGGCATGGATCAGCTGACCGAGGCCACCGAGTCCGAGGAGGACCGGGTGGAGGAGGCGCCGGCCATCCAGCGGAACAGCCGGCTCAGCTGCCAGTGCGAGATCCGCGGCCAGGGCGCCATCGTGGTCCGGGTGCCCGCGTGGAACCGCAACGCCATCAAGGAAGTGCCGCACTGACATGCAGGCAGGCACCTTCCACTGGCTGGATGTGGAGCGGATCGCCGAGGGCCTGGTGGACGCGCACCCGGAGATCGACCCGATCTCGGTGGGCTTCCCGCGTCTGCGAACGCTGGTGACGGCGCTGCCGGGCTTCGCGGAGCAGCCGGGGCATCCCTGCAACGAGCGCATCCTCGAGGCGATCCAGCAGGCCTGGATCGACGAGCGCGACTGAATCTCAGAGCAGCGGGCTGACCAGTCCCGCGGCGCCCTCCAGCAGCCTCCGCCCCAGCGGACGACGTCGCCACGTGGCCAGATCGATCTCTCGGCTTCGGTCCATGTAGCCCTGCTGCAGGCCTCGCAGCCGCCCCGAGAACGACTCGTCGTAGAGCAGCACGCCCATCTCGAAGTTGAGCTCGAAGCTTCGGCGATCCAGGTTGGCGCTGGTCACCACCGAGAGCATGCGATCGACCACGATCGTCTTGGCGTGCAGCAGGCCGCCGGTGAACTCGTGGATGCGCACGCCGCAGGCCAGCAACTCCTCGTACAGGCCTCGGCTGGCCCGCTGCACCAGCCACGAATCGTTGCGCCGGGGCACCACCAGGTGCGTGGCCACGCCGCGCCTCGCGGCCACGCCCAGCGCCGCCTGCATGGGCAGGTCGGGCACGAAGTAGGGCGTCGTCAGCACGATCTCGGACCGCGCCAGCTGCACCGCGGCCTGCACCAGGCTGGTCATGGCCTCGTTGCCGAAGTTGGGCCCCGTCGCCACCGCCTGACCGGCCATGCCACCCTCGTGGAACGCCGGCTCGATGGCCAGCACCGACGAGAGGTCCTCGTCGCGCTCCATGGACCAGTCCTCCACGAACACGACCTGCAGCTCGCGCGCCAGGGGACCCTCGATCCGCACCACGCAGTCCACCCACGGCGCATAGCGGGCCTTGGGCGCGAAGGCCGCGTCGGCGACATTCTGGCTGCCGGTCCAGGCCACCTCGCCGTCCACCACGAGCAGCTTGCGGTGGTTGCGGATGTCCAGTCGCGCGAAGACCGCCCGGACCAGCGAGACCGGAAGGGCGGCCGTGACCCGCACCCCGGTCCGTTCCAGCAGCGCACGGGTGTCGCTGCGCAGGAAGTCCTTGCTGCCCACGGCATCCACCAGCAGCCGCGTGGCCACGCCCCGCTGGGCCGCGCGAGCCAGCGCCTGGGCCACCGCGCGTCCGGCGCCATCCAGCAGGAAGATGTAGGTCAGCAGGTGCACATGCCGCTGTGCGGCATCGATGTCGGCCACCATGCGACGGATGTTGTCGGCGCTGTCGCCGCTCAGCTCCACCAGGTTGCCTCCCAGCACGGGGCCGTGACTCACGGAGGTGGCCAGGTGGGCCAGCTGACGCTGCTCCCGCGCCAGGCCCACGGTCATGCTCCGGGGATCCTGGTGCAGATGCACCTCGGGACGATCCACCTTCGCCACGATCTCGGCGTGGCGACGGGCCCGCCTGCGGCCCACGCGACTCTCGCCCACCAGCAGGTACAGCAGCACGCCCAGCACCGGCACGGCCATCACGGTCACGATCCACGCCGTGGCGACGGCGGGCTTTCGCCCTCGACGCAGCAGGATCACGCACGCGACCGCCACGTGCAGGGCGAACTCCAGGTAGATGAAGAAGGGGTGCAGGGTCACCGGCGGTGTCCCGCGGCGGCCATCACATGATCGCCACGATCAGGTACCGGCGCTCGCCGCGGGGCAGTTCCACTCGCACGGTCTCGTTCACGCGCGCTCGCATCAGCGCCGTGCCCAGCGGGCTGGTCACGGTCACCTCGAGCACGTCGTCGTCCCCGCCGGCGTCAGTCATCTGGCCCACCAGTCGGAAGATCTCCTCGCGTCCGTTGCCCACGTCCTTGACGCGCACCGTGGCCCCCAGGAACACCATGTCCGAGGGCACGTCCACCTCGCCGGCCACCTGCACGCGCGCCAGCTTGGCCTCCATCTCGCGGATCTTGGCCTCGTTCATGGCCTGATCCTCGCGGGCGGCGTGATAGTCGGCGTTCTCCTTCAGGTCGCCCTGGGCGCGGGCCTCGGCGATGCGCTGGGCGATCACCGGGCGGAACTGGATCATTTCCGCCAGCTGGCTCTCCAGCTTCTCCTTGTCTGCCTTTGAGATGAGTTCCATGGGCGCCCCGCGGCAATCTAGCCGTGGGCCGCGGGGGTGGCAACCGAAGCCCGAGGCCCTCGCAGCCACCACCCAAGGGCCGCCCATGTCGAGCCGCCGCACGCCGCCAGCACGGCCACGCCGGCCCACGGCCGCGGCTCGCTCAGTGCGCCGGGCTCGGATCCGAGCATCAGCGTCGCCATCACCGGTCCCTGCAGCCATGCCGGGGGCGACCCGAGACCCAGGGCCTCGGCGAGAATCCGAAGGGGAAGGCCGAGGACGGAGACCAGGATGCAGGCCAGCATGGCCGTCGAACGTGCTCGCGGATCGCTGACCGCGATGGCCGCGGCCACCACCGCACCCTCGATCGCCAGCCAGCCGAAGAGGATCGCGTCGATGAGCGCCAGTCGTTCCGGCGGCCAGGGCGTGGCCAGCCGAAGCGGCCAGATCACCACGTGGGTCAGGGCAGCCAGCGCGACCAGGTCCATGGCCACCCGGAGCCTCGGCCATCGCTCACGCGGGCCGCTCAGGCGGAGCAGGGGCCACGCCGCGCACAGACCCACCGCCAGGCTCGCGATCATCAGCCGGATGCCCGGTGCGTAACTGGCCAGCGATGCGGCCACGGGCGGCCGAAGCCCCACGCAGACGGCCCAGGATCCGAAGATCCAGAGGGAGGCCAGGATCACCAGTCCTCGGGGCAGCGGCATGGACGAAGGCTAGGTTCCGACGCCGTCACGCGTCGGGGCGAGGGGCGTCGGTCCGCGTCAACGCACCGCGACGCAGTCGGTCAGCAGGTCGAGCTGGTCCTCGCAGCCAGCGTCGATCCGGCCGTAGTGCTCGTGCAGCCAGCCCAGGTAATCCAGCTTCTGCCGTGCCGGAACCTCGGCGGTGCCTTCCCGTCCGGGTGCACGACCCCACTTCACGGTGCATCCACGCGCGGTCTTCAGTCGCACGCAACCATCCTCGGGCATTCCGCCAAGGTCGATCGAGGCCACCTGGCTCCGCCATGGTCGCTGGTCGATCAGCCGAGCCACGGCCATGGCCGCGGAGAGGTCATCGCCGGGCCAGCGGGTGCCGTAGGTGGAGGGTCGGGGCTGCAGGCTGCCCTCGATGCGCATCAGGCTTCGCGGCGCGGTGCCCGGCCGGTAGCAGCGGGGCAGCAGTCGTCCCTGGAAGTCGACCAGATGGTCGTAGCCACCCTCGCGGACCACGGCGAAGGGCACCGTCCACTCGCCCTCCACGATCACCTCGTTGCCGCCGGTCCGGCGGACCTGATGGATCTCCTCGAACCAGCCGGTCGAGGCGAGGGCGTCTCGGGCAGCCGCCAGTCCGCCGCGATCCATCACCGAGCCGCGGAGTTGCTCGGCCACGAGATCGGCCAGCGGAGAGATCTCCGCCTCGGTCATCCAGGGGGGCTGGTTCATGAACCGGACGCTGGCCACGGTCTCGGGCACGGTTCGGAAGGCCTCGGCGCGGAGGGCGGGAACCCCCATCCCAAGGGCCAGGGCCGTGGCCGCCATGGCCACGGTCCAGCCCGCTCCGGCCAGCAGGGGGCGGAAGCGGTTCCAGCGTTCGGGGAGCGAGGCGGAGGAGGACGAGCGGGTACGACGACGAGCCATGACCGGCCAGATATCGGCGCGGCACCCGACATGGGTGGAATTTCCCGTGCCTCGGGCTCAGTGAGCCAGGGCCGCGCCCCGGGCCAGGGCCCGCTCCGCCAGCATCACCGTCAGTCGTTCCATGGGTTGGCCCACGTGGGCGGCCGCCTTGGGCACCAGCGAATGGTCGGTGAATCCGGGCATGGTGTTCGCCTCCAGGAACCACGGTCCGCGGTCATCCAGCAGGAAATCAAGGCGAGCCACGTCCCGCAGTCCCAATCGCCGCCACGCCCGCCTGGCGAAGTCCCCGATGGCCTCGGTCACGCCCGCGGGAAGTTCAGGTTCCAGGATGTACTGCGTGTCGTCGCGGAGGTACTTGGCCTCGTAGTCGTACAGCCCCGACTTGGGACGGATCTCGATGATCGGCAGCGTCTCGCCGTGCAGGAGTCCGATGGTGAGTTCGCGTCCCCGGATGAAGCTCTCCGCCATCAGTCGCGGCCGGCGAGCGTGCAGGCCGGGCCGCTCCCGCAGCACATCCGCGTGGCTCATGCAGATGCGGAGGTCCACGCTGCTGCCGTCATCGCAGGGCTTCAGCACCAGGGGCGCGGCGATCGTCACCGGATCGGCCGCCGTGACCACTTCGCAGGCCGGAGTCGGCACGCCCACCTCGGCCACCGCCCGCTTGCTTGCGGGCTTGTCCATGGCCAGCCGCGCGGCGGCGGGCAGGCAGCCGACGAAGGGTCTTCCATCCGCCACCAGCAGTTCCTGCAGGGGGCCGCCCTCGCCCCAGGGGCCATGCAGCACCGGGAAGATGACCTCTCCGGGCATGCGTCGAAGCTCGTCGCCACCCGGTCGATCGATCACCCGCTCCTCCACCACGGCGCCGCCGCGTCGCAGGGCCGCGGCCACCTGGCTTCCGCTCTTGAGGCTGACCTCGCGCTCGGCATCGGGGCCTCCCATGAGCACCAGCACGTGCATCAGATCGCTCCCGCGCGGTCGCCGCGCTTCCAGAAGGCCACCTCGGTCTGCAGGGTCACGCCGTGCGCCTCGCGCACGCCTGCCATGATCGCCTCGACCAGCCGCCGGACGTCCGCCGCGCGCCCGCCCGGGTCCACGCAGATGAAGTTGGCGTGCGTGGGACTCACGTGGGCGCTGCCCTCGCGGCGGCCCTTCCAGCCTGCGCGATCGATCAGCATGCCCGCGCTCACGCGCTCGCCCGAAGGCAGGGTGGGATTGCGGAACATGCATCCCGCGGAGTGCTCCGCCATGGGCTGGGATGCCTTCTTGTAGCGCATGTGGTCGCGCACGCGATCGCGCACGGCGGACGCGTCGTCGCGGCGCAGCTGCATGCAGGCCTCGGCCACGATCCCGCGGGGCAGCTCGGTGTGCCGATAGGCGAAGCGGATCGCGTCGCGGGCCACCGTGCTCGCCACGCCCTCGCCATTCACCAGGGTGATCGAATCCACCACGTCGCCGATGGCGCCGAACTTCCCGCCCGCATTCATCCAGATCGCGCCGCCCACGCTCGCGGGAATGCCGGACATGGCTTCCAGGCCTGCCCAGCCCAGGCGGGCGGCCTCGTGCATCAGCTTGGACATGTCCGCGCCGCCTCCGGCCCGCACGCGTCCGCTCGCGCCGTCGGCGTCGAAGGTCCAGGCGGTGAAGGCGCCCCTGTCCAGCCGCAGCACCACGCCGTCGACGCCCGCGTCATCCACCAGCAGGTTGGCGCCCGAGCCCAGCACCCGCACGGACACGCCCGCGGCGCGGCAGCGACGCAGCGTCTCCTGCAGGGCGGGAAGGTCCAGCGGCCGCACCAGGGCATCGCAGCAGCCGCCCACCCCGAACCAGGTCAGCGGCGCCAGCGGTGCATCCGGATGCACCTCGACGGACAGGCCCTCGAGCAGGTTCGTGAGCGGGGTCGTCATGGCCTCAGCGGGCATCCGTGGCTCCGCTGGCCAGCGCGCGGGCCACCTTCCAGACGGCTCCGGCGCCCATGGTCACCACGATGTCGCCCGCGCGCACGCACGCACGCACGGCGGCCGTGGCCGCGGCCAGGTCGCTCACGGACACCGCGTCTCCGCCGGCGGTCCGGATGCGGTCCGCCACCATCTCGCTGTTCACCAGCGCACGCTCCGACTCGGGGTCACGGACGAAGTGGATCGGTGGCAGGATCACCCGATCCGCATCGCCGAAGGCCCGACCGAAGTCCTCCAGCAGGTGTCGCGTCCGGCTGTGCTGGTGCGGCTGGAACACGCAGATGATCCGCTGGCCCGGGAAGGTCTCCCGGAACGCTCGCAGCGTGACGCGGATCTCCGTGGGGTGGTGTCCGTAGTCGTCGAACACGCGGACATCGCCCGCGGCCGAGGGCATGCGTCCCACCGATTGCTGGCGACGGTCGAGCCCGGGGAAGTCCGACAGCGCGGCCTCCACCGCACCGCGGTCGGCACCCAGGCGAAGGGCCATCACGCCCGCGCCGGCGCCATTGAGCGCGTTGTGCGAACCGATCATGGCGGGCCGCCAGCGAAGGGTCTCGCGTCCGCGGGAGAGCACGCGAAGGCTGCCATCCCGTCCCCGCTCGACCTGGTGGGTCGCATCGGGATGCGTGCCGAAGGTCTCCACCGTGGCGGTCACGCCGGCCGTGACCCGATCGCGGTGCGCCCCCTCATGGGCGATCAGCAGGAAACCGCCATCGTTCGCCTGCGGCAGTGACCGGGCGAAGTGGGCGAAGCTCTCGATCACCTCGTCCAGACCGGCGTAGCAGTCCAGGTGCTCCGCCTCCACGTTGTTGATGATCGCGGTCGCGGGTCGCAACTGATGGAAGGAGCGGTCGAACTCGCAGGACTCGGTGACCAGCAGGCCGCCGCGGCCCGCGAAGCTTCCCGCGGGCGTCCGTGCACATCCGGGTCGGCAGTTGCCGCCCAGCGCGCCGCAGGTGGCGCCGGCGATGAAGCCCGGGTCCAGTCCGGCTCGCATGAGGCACCAGGTGAGAAGGCATGTGGTGGTGCTCTTGCCGTGGGTGCCGGCCACCGAGACGCCGGTCCGCTCGTGATGCAGCTGGCCCAGCGTCTGGGCGTAGGTGCGGATCGGCAGTCCCCGGGCTCTGGCCCGCATCAGCGTGGCATGCGCCGCGGGAATCGCCGCTGTCGCCACGACCAGGTCCGTGTCCTCGGGCAGGGCAGGGGCCGTTCCCGACTGCATGGCGAAACCTTCCTGCACCAGTCGGTCGAGTGCCTCACCGCCATCGGCATCCTCGCCGCGGACCACGGCGCCGGCGGCGGCCAGCAGGCGAGCGAGGCCGCTCATGCCCGTTCCCGCCGCACCCACCATCCAGACGCGCCGGCCGGCGATGGATGCGGGCGAGATCGATGCGGACGCCGAGGGCATGGAACGGATCGTAAGGTCCGGCCCGGGCCCGGGCGGAGCCGCCTCGAAGGTGGTCTGCGACACGAGCGGTTCATCGGCCGGGCCCCGCCGAGATCGTGAGGAAGTCGCGTGCCCTGGTGCACGTTCCGTACAATCCCCGAATGTCCGCGTCCGCCGCTCAGGTGAGGGCCCAGGTGCTCGTGGTCGACGACGAGGTCGAGCACGCGCAGACCATGGCCGATGCGCTTCGCAAGCCCGGCCACGTCTGCACCGTGGTGCACTCGTTGAAGGAGGCCGAGCCGGAGCTTCGCGACGGCGGCTTCGACGTGGTGGTCACCGACCTGGTCATGGACTCACCGACCGCAGGCCTCGAGGTCCTCCGGCTGGCCCGGGAACACCAGCCGGATGCGGCGGTGATCCTGGTCACGGCCCACGGCGACGTGCCCACCGCCAAGGCGGCGCTCCAGGGTGGGGCGTACGACTTCATCGAGAAGCCTCTGGATGTGGTGGTGTTCCGCAACCTGGTGCAGCGGGCGGCCGAGACGGTCCTGCTGCGTCACCAGAACGCCTCGCTCCGGGGCCAGGTGCAGGCCGCCTACGGCTTCGAGGGGATCATCGGCGAGTCGGCGGCCATCCGGAAGGTGATCGACACCATCCGCCAGGTGGCGCCGAGCACCATCCCGGTCCTCATCACGGGCGAGAGCGGCACCGGCAAGGAGCTCGTCGCGCAGGCCATCCACCGGCACTCCAAGCGCCGCGAGCGGCGCTTCGCCACGTTCAACGCCGCCGGGCAGAGCGAGAGCCTGCTCGAGGACCAGCTCTTCGGCCATGTGCGTGGCGCCTTCACCGGCGCCGATCGCGACCGAGAGGGCGTCTTCGAGTACGCCGACAAGGGCACGCTCTTCCTCGACGAGATCGGCGACATGCCCATGAGCATGCAGCCCAAGCTGCTTCGCGTGCTCGAGACGGGCGAGGTGATCCGGCTGGGCAGCAACGAGCCGCGCAAGGCGGATGTCCGCTTCATCAGCGCCACCAACCAGGACCTGAAGGCGATGTCCGGACAGGGGCGGTTCCGCCAGGACCTGTACTTCCGGCTCAACGGCGTCGAGATCCACCTGCCGCCGCTCCGAGATCGCCGCGAGGACGTCCCGGCGCTCGTGCGTCACGCGGTGGGGCGTTGGTGCGCGGATCTGGGGAAGCCGCGCCTGGAGGTCGGGGATCCGGCCATGATGCGCCTCATCGCCTACGGCTGGCCCGGCAACGTTCGGGAGCTGCTCAACGTGGTGCACCGGATGGTCGTCACCTCCGCCGGCCAGGGGATCGAGCTCAAGGATGTCCCGCCGGAGATCCGCGAGAGCGAGGGGGACCGCGCCGCCGGTGGCGTGGGCAGTCTGGCGGGCATCGGACTGGACCGACTGGAGCGCGAGGCGATCCGGCAGACGCTGGCCATGACCGCGGGCAACCGCGAGCAGACGGCCGAACTGCTGGGCATCGGCGAGCGCACGCTCTACCGCAAGCTCAAGTCAAGGAGTACGGCCTGCGCTGATCCTCCGATCGGCGCCGCCTCCGCATGCCCTGGATCCTCTGGCGGCACCTCACGGTCGAGCTGCTCAAGGTGCTCCTGCTCACCGCCTCGGTCATCGTCGTGGTGGTCGCCTTCGGTGCCGCCATCCGGCCGCTGGCCGACAACTCGCTCGGTCCGGGCAGCGTGCTCAAGTACGTCACGCTGGCCATGGTTCCCATGCTCCAGTTCGCGCTGCCCTTCGCCGCGGGCTTCGCCGCCACGATCGTGATGCACCGCTTCGCCGCCGACAACGAGCTGGTGGCCATGGCCGCCAGCGGGATCCGGCATGGCGCGGTGCTCGCCCCGCTGATCGGCCTCGGCGTGCTCCTGCTGGTGCTCATGCTGTGGTTGGTCAATGCCGTGGTGCCCAGGTTCTGGGGACTCATGCGAGACACCGTCGCCGCGGACGCCACGGCGGTCCTCGTGGCGGCCGTGGATCGCGGCGAGGCGCTCGAGGTGGGGGACCTCTCCATCTACGCCGACGCGGTCGAGGTGCGCGACGCCCCGCCGGACTCCGGCGCGCTCCGCCGGCTCGTGCTCTCCGGCGTGGCCGCGGTGCAGCGCACGCAGGGCGGCTCGGTGGAGTTCATCGGTGACAGCGCGGTCGTGGACGTGCACCGACGCGAGGACGCCACCGTGCTCAAGCTCTCCATGCGCAACGGCACCGGCTTCCGCGCCGACGAGGGCACCGTGGCCTTCATCCCCAGCGCGGCCCCGGATGCCATCGAGGTGGGGCGGGCCACGGAGCGCGATGCTCGAAGCACGCCCTCGGACGAGCTGCGCCGGGTGCGCCTGGAACTGGATGCCGAGCCACCCGTCCGCCGTTCCATGGACCGCGCGGCCACGCTGCTCGAGCGCACCGACCTCCTGCAGTGCGTGGAGCGCACCCTCGCGGCGGGCCCGCTCCACCTGCAGGACGAGGTGGCCCGGCGCCGCTACCGCGTCGAGGGGGCGCGCACGCAGGGAGACCGCCTGGTGCCGGCCTCGGCCCAGGGTTCCGTCCTGCTGACGGAACTGGATGGCGACCGACCCATCCGGCGCGCCGAGTGCTCGCTGGCCACGCTCGCGGCATCGAGTGGGGGGGAGGGCAGCCGAGTCGACCTGGTGGTGGGCCGGTCCACGGCCACGGATGTCTCCGGACCTCGTCCGCTGCCCACGCGCTGGCCCGATCGGCTGCGCGACCTGAGGCTGGTCGAGTGTCCCTCGCTCCAGCTCGCCTCCGCCTCGAGCGACGACCTCCTGGCCCGGCTGGATGCGCTTGCGGGTGGCCCATCGGCGGGCATGGCCGGTGGCGTGGCCTCGGAGCTGCGCCTTCGACTTCGGCAGGTGGACACCGACATGCACTCCAACATCGTGCAGCGCCTGGCCCTGGCGGCGGCCGCGCCGCTCGTGCTGCTGCTGGGCGCCACGCTGGCGGCCTGGAAGCGCGAGAGCATGCCGCTGGCCATCTACCTCCTGGCCTTCCTGCCGGCCATCCTGAACGTGGTGCTCATCGCCGGAGGCCAGCAGGTCATGCGCTCCGGTGCCGTCTCCATGGGACTGCTCGTCATGTGGTCGGGCAACCTGGTGCTGGCGGCCTGGAAGCGCGAGAGCATGCCGCTGGCCATCTACCTCCTGGCCTTCCTGCCGGCCATCCTGAACGTGGTG